>JBGTRS010000159.1:0-3645 GCA_041940665.1 Pyrinomonadaceae bacterium
CGAATTTTACCTCGTCTTTGTCCGCTCGCAATCTTTCCAAATTCGCCCAATGATTTCTTTCCGATTCATTTGAAGCGGGACATTTTACGTCTAAGATGATTTTGGCTCGCTTATCAACTTTTTCGGTCGAAACAAATCCGCCCGTTTCGATCAGGACTTCGTAACCTTTGTCGCAAAGTTCGGTAATAAACGGAAAAACGTTCTTTTGTGCCAGCGGTTCGCCGCCCGTCACTTCGACGAGGTTACAGCCGAAGTCTTCGAGTTGTTTAAAAATCTCTTCAAACGAAATCCGCTCGCCGCCCGTGAATGTATATTCCGAATCGCACCAGACGCAACGCATCGGACAACCCGTCAGACGCACGAACGAGCAAGGCCGCCCGGCGTGCGTTGATTCACCTTGAATCGAAAGAAAAATTTCCGTGATGCGTAAATCCATATGAAGAATTTAACCACAGATTAACACAGATGAACACGGATGAGATAAGGTTAGAATAACTGATAGGTGAAAGCTGATAAATGACGGATGCTTTTGATGAATCAGCTATCACCTGTCAGTTATCAGCTTTCAGTTTTTAACTAGCGGTTTTGCGGTGAGATAAACGTAACCGCTTCGAGTTCGGCTAAATCAGCGATCTTTTCAACCGTGATTCGTCCGACGACCGCTTTTGCCGATTGCATTTCGGTTAAGACTTCAAAACCCAGAGATTTCAAAGCCGAAACGGTTTCGGGTTTGAGTTCTTCGACGCGGACGATCAGATCGGCTTTGCCGTTCCGGACAAATCCAGCGTTTGAATTTTTGCCTTTGACCAAATCCCGAACCTTCGAATGATATTTGTTCGGCTTGACCTCGATCTCCACATTTTGCAAAAGATTGCTGACCGTAACGGTTTTGTCCTTAGCAAAACTGTAAAATACCTCGCCCGTGATCCTGACGATCTCCAGCGAAATTTCGGGAACTTCAAACTTGGCTTTTTTCGCCGCATCAACCGCCGCCTGATGGAACGCCTTGTCGCCCGAAATTGCTTTGGCTGACGTGACGTTTCCGTTTTTATCGAGCGTCACCGCGACGCGGACAATTCCGTCGGCATTTTTCGGGGCGATGGGATACGCCGGTTTCGGAAGAGTGACGGCTTTTAAGCCCGAGAGATTTTCAACTTCTTCCCGGCTTTCCTTATCGGTTACGAAAACCTTCCGTTCATTGACCGTCGCCGTAATACTGACATCGGCGAGTGAATCAACATCAACTTTTTCGGTAGCCCGCACGACTTTTCTGCCGTTTCCGACGGAATATGCCGGACTCGGTTTGTAACGCATCTTTTTATCTTTTCTGGCTTCAAACTTGGCATTGTCTTCACCGAAAACACCTTCGTAGCTGACGCCTTCGGGCATTTCAACCGGCACTTCGATCCGGCGAGGCTCGCCGCCGTCGGTAACGACTCGTTCTTCGACCGCGACAAACGATGTGTATTGCGTCATCAAACGAAATTCGAGTCCTAAACTCGTGATCTGGCTGACGATCTCGGCCGCCGCCTTTTCTCTGTTTTCCACGCTTTGATAATCTTTCGACATCAGATCGTCAATTTTCGTTCTCGCCCAAAGCGTCGCCAAAACATCGTGAGCGGGCTGTTTTTCAGGAAAATTGACTTTTATTTCCCGAACCTCTTCGCGTCCGAATGATTTTCCTTTGAGCAGAATTTTGCCTTTGCCGCCTTTCGTGTAGCGTCCGTGAACGATGACGGGTTTGGCACTAAAGAGATCATTGATGCGTTTCGGATAAACGTCGGCGACTTCAACGCCCTGAAAATCAAGCGAAATATCGGTTAAAAGCGGACTTCTCACACGCTCGTGAAAACGCTTCGCGGCTTTTGAGCCGTCGTCATTTAATGAAACATATTCGACCTCGCCGCGTCCTTCTTCAGCCATTTTGTCCAGCAGAAAACGGTTGACGGAACTGCCGACGCCGAATGAAAAGATTCTCGCGTTCTGGTGTTTTTGGATTTCCGAGAGAATCGCCCCTTCATTGCCGATGTAGCCGTCGGTCATAAAACAGACGATTCTAATGTGCTGTTGGGAATCGCTTGGTTCTAAAGCGGCTTTGATCGCCTTCATCATTTCCGTTCCACCGCCGCCCTGCCGCGATTTCAAAAAGGCTTGGGCTTTCGCTAAATTCGTTTCGTTGGCCGGAACGGGCTTTTCAAATAAAACGTGCGTATCGCCGGCAAAGGTTATCAGGTTAAAAGTGTCATACGGATGTAAACCATTAAGTGCCATCTGCATAGATTCTTTGGCTTTTTCGATCGGAAAACCGGACATCGAACCCGATGTATCAAGCACGAAAACGATCTCTTTCGGCGTGACGTCCTCGGAGCGAACCTGATCGGGCGGCTGAAGAATCATCGTAAAATATCCGCCGTTCGTGTTCCGGTGAGTTAAAACGGCGTCTTCGATCCTCTTTCCGGCCACATCGTATTTCAAAATAAAATCTTTGTTCGGAATTGTTTTTTTGCTTTTTAGTTCGACGTTATACGAACTTCCCGAAAGCATCTGCGAATTTATTTCGTGCGAGGTGGAAACGACGTTTTCAACCAGAACGCCGGCATCAAGTCGGACATTGACGGAAATATCATGGCCGGCACGCTCTCTGGCGGGCTTTGGTGTGATCTTTGAACCGTCGGGAACTTGCGTCGTGTCGGGAGCAAATCCGCCGCCCGTGGTGCCCGTCGGATTGCCCGGAATATATCTCGGCCCGACGACCATCGGGAAGACGAATTCATAACTTCCTTCTTCATATTTCAAGGTTTCGACATAGCTGATCTCGATGATGATTTTCTCGCCCGGCAGGATATTGGCGACCGCCTGCGTAAAGATATTCGGGCGTTCCTGATCGAGAAGCGAAGCGATCTGTCCTCGTGATTTCGCCGCTTCATAGACTTCTCTCGCCTCTTCGCGTTTCATAATTTTCCCGCGAACTACCCGCTCGCCGATATACATCGTCATCGCGTCAACCGCCGCATTGTTCGGCAAAGGAAAAACATAAATCGCTTCGATCTTTTCGTTATAATTATTTTCAAACTCCTGCCGCACCTTCACACGCGACAAAAAACCGGAAATTTCCGCTTCGACCTTCGTATGTTTAAGCGGCACAAGTCCCGCAGGTTTTCCGTCTTTAGTAACGGCGTTTAATTCGCCCTGCGTTGTGTTGGCAAATGAAACTACGGATAAAAGGAGAATCAGAAAAACTGAATAGATGATTTTTTGCATTGATTTTTACCTCGTATAGAATTTTTTACAATTGAGGGAACGCTTCGGGATTTTAAATCTTGCAACTTTTGAAAAAAGTAAAAGAAAATAGAACACGGATGACGCGGATGACGCGGATTTTCACAGATTTATTTATTGGTTTGATCCGTGTTAATCCGTAAAATCCGCGTCATCCGCGTTCTATTATTATTCTTTATCGCCTTTGCACCTCTGCGTCTTTGCGTTAAAATTCTTGTAATTCAAAATTGGAGAAATTTTAATGAAAGAACAACTGAAAAAGTTTATTGATGAGATCGGCAAAGATGCTGTGGCAATTATTCCGGCGGCACATGAAAAGACGCGAAGCTACGACACGGAATATAAATTCCGGCAGGATTCGGACTT
>JBGTRS010000159.1:3655-9175 GCA_041940665.1 Pyrinomonadaceae bacterium
TGACGGATTTTCCCGAACCGGATGCGATCGCCGTCATCGATCCGGCGAAACGCAATAAATACACGATGTTCGTCCGTCCGCGTGATCCCGAAATGGAAACCTGGTACGGCAGACGCGAAGGCACGGAAGGGGCAGAGAAAAACTACGGCGTGCAGAAAGCCTACACGATCGATAAGTTTGAGAAGATGTTTGCCAAAATGCTCGACGGCAAAGACAAGCTCTACTACCGTTTCGGCGTGGATACGGAATTAGACCAGATGATCCTCGGTTATCTTTCGGGGCAGAGATACCGTCGCCTGAAAACCGCCTATCCGCCGCATACGATCATTGATCCGACCTTATTGATCCACGAAATGCGTCTGCATAAAACCGAGGAAGAAGTCGAACTGATGGCAAGGGCAGGCGAAATTGCCGCCGAAGCTCACATTCTCGCCATGCAGAACTGCAAACCCGGGATGAACGAATCGCAGATCGAATCCATCATCGAACATCATTTCCGGATGAACGGAGCAAACGGAGCGGCTTACAATTCGATCGTCGGCGGCGGCGAAAATGCAACGATCCTCCATTACGTCGAAAACAACATGGAGCTCAAAAACGGTGATCTACTGCTGATCGATGCGGGCTGTGAATACAAAGGCTATGCCTCCGACATCACCAGAACTTTTCCCGTCAACGGCAAATACACCAAGGCTCAGAAGGAAGTCTATGAGGTCGTCCTCGATGTCCAGAAACAATGCATTGAAGCCACCAAAACCGGCACGACCATCAAAGAACGGCAGGACTTATCCATCGAACTTCTGACCGAAGGCATGAAAAAACTCGGACTTTTGAAAGGTGCGACGAAAACGCTCATCAAGAAGAAAAAATACGAAAAATACTATATGCACGGAGTCGGGCATTATATCGGCATGGACGTTCACGACGCCGGACGTTATTTCACCGACCAGACCGCCAAAGATTCGCGCCCCTTCGCCCCCGGCATGGTCCTGACGGTCGAACCCGGCATCTATGTCCCTGCGGACGATAAATCCGCTCCCGAAAAATACCGCGGGATCGGCATCCGCATCGAAGACGACGTGCTCGTCACCGAAGACGGCAACCGCAACCTGACCGCAAAAGTCCCGAAAGAGATCGAAGAGATCGAGGCCTTGATGAACGGGGGAAAGCAAAAAGCAAAAAGTGCAAAGAAATAAATACAGGGTAAAAAAGTTATGAAATATTCCGGAATTTTAATTCTCTTGAACATCTTCTGTTTCAGTGTCGGTATTTTCTCACAAACTGAAGATGTGAAATCTTCAAATGATTCGGCTTCGGAATCGGATATAAGAAAAACAGAAACGAGAACCAAACAATCCCGCCCCTTACCCATTTCTGAAAAAACGCAGAGAGAAACCGAGAATGCGGTGAAGCTTATCAAAGACGGCAAGTTCGAGGAAGCAATCGCTTCTCTGACACTTCTTATCAAAGCCAATCCGAAAGTTGCCGAACTCTATAATAATAGAGGCTTTGCTTATTTGCAGATGAAAAACATTGATTCGGCAATAAATGATTTTAATTCCGCAATAAGATTATCTTCAATGGCAGCTGCTTACGGCAATCGTGGAATGGCTTACATTGAAAAAAGAAATTTTGAACAAGCCCTGGCTGATCTTTCAAAAGCTATCGAAATAAACCCCAATGATTCGCTCAGTTATAATAACCGGGCGGACATATATATAAGGTTTGGCAAATTTGATCTTGCTCTGGCAGATCAAAACAAAGCCATTTCCATCTCTCCAAAAGATTCGATTCTCTACTCTAATCGGTGTGCCACCCAGCTTAAAATCAAAGCCTTTGAGATGGCAATTAAAGATTGCGACAAAGCGATAGAGCTAAATCCCAAAAGAGTTTCTTCATATATAAATCGCGGAAATGTTTATTTCAATTTGGCTAATTACAAAGCGGCTCTCGAAGATTTTGATACAGCTATCAAACTTGACGGTTCGATAGCCGGACTTCATTCAAACAAGGGCTTTGTATTGATGCAATTGGGAAATTTTGAAGAAGCCCTTAAAAGTTTAAATAAAGCTATTGAAATGGAACCTACTGCTACTTCCTATCTATACAGAGCTTCGGTTTTTGAAAGATCAGGTGAGCAAGATCTCGCCTTGGAAGATTACAATAAAGTAATTGAACTTGATCCAAATAATGCGGTCGCTCATAACAATCTCGGATCGTTACATTTTAGAAGCGGTAATACGGATAAAGCTTTGGAATATTTAACTAAAGCAATTCAATTAAACACAAATCTTTTGATTGCCTATCAGAATCGTGCGGCAATTTACCGCTCATTGGGCAGAGTAAACGAAGCCCTTTCAGATGAAGAAATGATTGAGAAAATTAAATCTCAATAGCGGACATTCTAGATTTTTCCAGTAAAAATTTATGACAACAGAAGAAGTTGGAAAAATCTTCAAAAAGCAATCGGTTAATCCAAATTAGGAGGTTTAGTTTGTTATGACTAAGAAAATTTTAGGAGTTGTATGTTCCTTCCTGATCTTAGGAGTTTTATATTCGGGTTTTGAATCCGTTGACGCCCGTGAAGCATTTGATGTCAAAGACACGGAAGCTATTTTGATCAGTGCGACGTCATTGAAAATGCACGACAAACCGGAACTGAAAGGCGATGAAGCGATGCTGATTACCGACAAAGCCGAAATCGCAAAATTCGTCAAACTGTTTGACGGTAATGCAAAAGCGGTTTCTCACGCCTGCGGTTATCATTGGCGGATAACTTTTGTCAGAAAGTCAGCCGAACCGACCGACCTTTGGTTTAACCAAAACTGTGAGGAATTTGAAAAAAACAACGAAGAGATCTGCGACACCGTTCAGGCAAAATTCAGCCGGATCAGAAAAAGCCCGACGCATTTTGTTACGGAAATCGGCATTGATGCCGGAGTTTCTCCCGATGAAGCGTTAAGAACGATCAGGGAAGATGCCAATTTTGATGTTTTTGTGCTGGGCGATCTTGATAGAAGATTTCCCTTTGTCGAGATCGAGGCTACCGCCGTTTCCGATATTCCCGAAAACCGTAAGTTGCGGGAAAAAGTTGAAAAGGAAAACCGAACCAAAGCGGAATCTGTTTTAACGGAAGAATCAAAACACCTCGGAAAAAGCTTTTCAGTTCTTAAAAACGGGGATTTCAAATTCAAACAAGGTATTTACGGCGGCGTAAAAATCGAAGAAACCTTGCGAATGAAGATTTTCTTTGAAGTCGGAACCAAGCTTGATGATGTTGAAAAGAATCTGAAAAAAGCAAAATTTATAAAAAAATCCGAACCGCAAGTTTATTTCCTGCAATTGGTCAGCGAAAACAGATTTTCCGAATCATATACCAGACAACTTTCCGGAAAATTTCCGTTTATAAAAGAGGCCTTTGCTTTTACATCTTATCCGCGTTAAAAGATTTTTTGAATAAAATGCACAACTTAAAAGATACACGACAAAATTCCCCTCCTTTCAAAGGAGAGGTGTCCGCAGGACGGGGTGGTGACTAAATGGAAATCATCGAATACAACAGCAAAGCTTGGGACGCGGAAGTCGCGGGCGGTGAGAATGAATGGACGCAAGCCGTTTCGAGCGAGGAGATCGAAAAGGCCCGGAAGGGTGAGTTTTCGATAATTTTAACGCCGAATCTGCCTGTGCCGCGGGATTGGTTTCCCGATGATTTTACGGGCGTTGATGTCTTGGGACTGGCTTCGGGCGGCGGTCAGCAGATGCCGATCCTGGCGGCTTTGGGAGCGAACGTGACATCGTTTGATAACTCCAGAAAGCAACTCGAACAGGATCAGTTTGTGGCGGAACGGGACGGCTTAAAAATCAAAACCGAACAGGGCGATGCGGCCGATCTCTCGAGATTTGCCGATGAAAGCTTCGATCTTATCTGGCACCCCTGCTCGAATTGTTTTATGCCCGAACTCGAGCCCGTCTGGAACGAAGCATTTCGCGTCTTGCGAAAAGGCGGAACTTTATTAGCGGGTTTTCACAACGGTTTTTTGTTTATTTTTGACCGGATAAAGGATTATGAACAAGGCACCCTGGAAGTCCGCCATTCCCTGCCGTATTCGGATCTCGAAGACCTGACCGAAGAAGAACGACAGGCCTTTATAAAAAACAACGAACCGCTCGAGTTCGGCCATACGCTCGACCAGCAGATCGGCGGACAGATCAAAGTCGGATTCGTCATCACGGGATTTTTTGAAGATTACTGGTCGGACGAAGCGACGGCTTTAAATAAACATTGCCCGACATTTATTGCCACGAAAGCGTTAAAACCCTGAGATGCCGAAGATCCCGGAAATGATAAAAAATGCCGCCGAAATTTTAAGCCGGAGCGGTATCGCCGAACCGAACCGCGAGGCAAGATCGCTCCTTGCCCTCGCACTTAAAAAAGACCGAACCTTTCTGATCGCTCATCCTGAATATGAATTAAGCATAAAAGAAGAAAAAATTTTCCGGAAATTTATCGAACGAAGGGCACGCCGCGAACCTTTTCAGCATATCGCCGGTCGGCAGGAATTTTGGGGGCTCGATTTTTTTGTCAACGGTGATGCGATGATCCCGCGTCCCGAAACGGAACTGATCGTCGAAGCGGGCATCGAAATTCTGCAAAATTTGGATAATCCGCATTTCTGCGAAATCGGGACGGGTTCGGGCTGTATTACGGTTTCGATTCTCCATTCGCTCAAAAAGGCCACGGCGGTCGGTCTCGATATTTCCGCAAAAGCTTTGCAGGTGACAGAGAAAAATGCCGGAACACACAACGTTTCGGAAAGATTGGAGGTGAAGATTTCGGATGTTTTCGGAGCTTTGGAAAAGGGCGAAAAATTTGATCTGATCGTTTCCAATCCGCCGTATGTGCCGAGCGAAGACGTGCCGACATTGCAGGCGGAAGTTCGCGACTTCGATCCCATTATCGCCCTAACCGACGGAAAGGACGGCCTTTCGATCATCCGCAAGATCATCGAAGACGCACCCGAATTCCTAAAGCCGGACGGTTTTCTTTTGATGGAAATGGGTTTTAATCAATCAACCAAAGTGCGGGAAATGTTCTCAAGAGAAATTTGGAGTCAAATTGAATTCCTCCCCGATCTGCAGGGAATTCCGCGAATGGTCAAAGCCCGAACTTTTGGTCAAGCCTGAAACCATCAAATATAAATGAATGTTGCATTAATTTTTATACTACCTAGTAGTATATGTACTATATTGTTAGGAAATAAATAGGCTTAATAGAAAAACCTCAGAAGCAACGAAATGGCAAAAGAAAGTATTTTCAAAGAATTAAAACAATCGTTAAATGAAGCGATCGAACACGCGGAAGGAAAAAGAGAACTCCGCACAACAGTTCTGCCGGCACCGCCGCCCGACGCCGCAGGGAACAACACGCCGAGGCAGCAATCGCCGTCGGAATCAAAGCCGCTACCGAGGCACTTGGTCGCGCAGTGGACGCCCCCGAACGGCACGTCACACGCGCACTTC
>JBGTRS010000160.1:0-9112 GCA_041940665.1 Pyrinomonadaceae bacterium
CGTCCTGCGTGCAGTGAACCGATTCGTGATGCAGCCGCGCGTGCCCGATTTCATGGGCGATCGAGAACCATTTATACCAGTATTTCAGGTGATTATTGTAAAAAACGCAGTCGTCTTCCAAAACGGCAAGCGCGCCGGAAAGATTAACTGAATCCGGGTGTTCGGGAATCAAGTCGAGTTCGAGATGCTCGGCGGCGAGTTCTAAAAGCTCCTGCGCCGGGTGAAGTTTGTTTTCATCCAATCCGCAGCTTGCGCAGATTTCGCTTCTGAGGATGCCGGCGAGGTCGCGTATTTTTTGCCAGTGACTCATATTGATTTCGGATTTGCGATTTCGAATTTTGGATTTTTATAATTCCAAAAGTTTGCGTTTTTCTTTAGGCGAAAGCTTTTGGTCTTCACGGACAGCTTCCGCAAAACTTTTCGGTTTTACTTCCACCGGGCGCTCCATCGTTTTGAAACTCGCGTTCGTTGCCGCAACCGGCAGCTGTTTAAGATACTTTGCCACTGCGTCTTCGGCTGTTTCCAGAACTTCGGCGATACGACTGATGATCTTTGGCGGAATTGAAGCAAATTCAAGCCGCCTTTTTTCCAGATACTGCACGAGCGACACGCTCAATCCTGTCCGGGCAGCGAATTTTGTGCGGTTCAAGCCTTTTGTTTTCGCCGTTTCTATCAGGCTTTGCAGAGCGCCCGCCGTATTTGACGAAGCTAAAACGGATCTTAAATTGTTCAAACCGGATTCCCTCACCCGTTCTTCTTCTTCCTGTGATAACTCTTCTTCCGGGGCGTGTTTCGCAACAGCGCGCGCCGCCGCGAAATCGGCTAGTTCATCGGCAAACTGCGGATATTTTTCCGATACAAGCCGTAAAATTTTTAGATCGTTTCCCAATGGAGTCGCCGCCGCGTATTCTTCCAAAACTTCTTCTAAAACAGGTTCGTTCATTTTCTTACCTCTCGGTTATAATCAGCCAAAATCGCCCGCGCTTCTTTAAGCCAGTTTCTAATTGTCCGGGAGCTGACATCGAGTTTTTTGCTAATGGTGAGTTCCTCTTTGTTTTTGCTTTCAATCTGCCAGCCGTCAAGCAGTAATTCGGCAACCGTCATGATATGCGGCGGCAGTTTGCTCAAACCTTCTCTGAGCATCAGTGTGTAATCTGTCAGAGCGTCGTTTGATTCGAGATTGTTTTCAATCGAATTGGCATAAACGTCTTCTTCGTCTTCGCGCTGTGAGTAAAATAAATTCTTTTCTTTTACAATTTTTACGAGTTCACCGCGCCAGACGACTTTTGCCGTTTTTATTACGAAATCACCGAAATTAACCTGAGCGTAATCGGCTGAATCCGAATTCACATCGAAAATCTTTTGCAATATCGCCATTTCGATTTTCTGACCAAAATCTTCAAAATCCGCCTGATTTTTAAAGTTTCTATAAAACTTTTTCAAGAGTTTCCACAAACGCCGGTTGAGTTCCGTGTAAAGCGTTTCGCGGAAATTCGCTTCAATTTGAGGCTCGCGCAGAAAGTAAATGATCGTTTCATCGAGCAGAAAACCGTCTGCCTCGCGCTTGTTTATTTTCAAAAGTTTGAGAATTTGCCCGGTTTCAAGCCGCAGAACTTTGCCGATTTGCAGTTCCGCATCTGGACGGCGCGTGTAGAGTTCGCCTGTGTTTTTTTTTCGTTTGGTTAAAGCTTTTATTCCGGCTGAATTCGTCTCGCCCGCGGTCATTCAAATTCTCCTGTTTAATAAATAGGTCTAGAAACTCAAAATCGGAAAGAAAAAATAATTGGACTATGCTTAATCAGCTTCAAACAATAGAAAACTCAAATAATGGGATTTATATAACTTGCTAAATTGCTAGCTAAATAACGGTAGAGACTCCGTTTCTGCAAAATCCTGCTTTTTAGTTAAATCCAAGTTTTCAGAATGAGAAGTTTTGTTAAAGCTAACTTCATCTAAATCCCACCACCGATTAACAGATTCGTTATAGAAACGCCAATTTTTCAAAGCTTCTGGAGACTTACTGATAACAGCCAGAGGAATCAGACACTCCTGTGGCGAAATGCCGCCGTGGTATCCATGTTTCTTCTTGGCATATCTGATTGATTCCGACCAGGGAGCAATCATTATGTTTCCGGCATCAGTCAAGACACGATTTCCTGTTATCAAAAGTTCACCCGTTTTCGGCTCATCGCCGACTTCCCGAAAACGCTCACCTGCGAAATTACCTTTATGAAATTCTGCGCCTTGCTCAATGACATGACCGTGATCGCTTGTAACAATTACAATTCGATCTGTTTCGATCGCCGAATTTAGTAATTTATTTAGTAATGGAATTGTTTTCAAATTCCAGGGAATCTCCGTCTGTTCTCCCTTTGCTAAATAATCATCAATTGAATTTACAACAACACCAACTATCTTCTGATCTTCAGAATAAAGCGCGTCCGCTAGTTCCTTAGTTAAAGAAGCTCCAACACCATCTGCAACTGAAGCCTTATGGAAAATTTTTGGAGGATAACCTGTTTTAGAAAGTGCCGCTAAGAATTTGTTTTTTGAAAATCCTTTGCCTTCAGTCGAACTATTTCCTTTTACTAGCTTTCCGCAAAGAAGGCTAGTGCGCGAAACGCTTGTTACAGACGGAAGTGCAGCAATGACGGGTTTTATATTTTCATTTTTAGGAGAAAAACTATGCCAGCCATTTTTCTGCAAGTCTTTTTTGATTTCATGAAATACGGCGAAATTCATGCCGTCCATAATAACTAGTAAAACCTTCTTCTGCGCCGCAATTTTAGCTACAAGTTCTTCGAGAATGTCTTCAACTAGCCACAATTCATCGCTGGTTGAACCTGCCTCTGTCCAGGCTGTAATTAAGTGTCCGAAACACTTATTTTGCTCCTCTCTTTTTTGTGTTACTAACTTTTGTAAAGCGGTTAATCCGCCGGCGAATATATCATTCGTATCGCCATGAAAAATAATATTACGAGCCCAATCAACATAACTCGTCTCCTGCAAATAGTGTTTTGAAACTTCAGAAAAACTCTTAAATTCAGTTTGAGGATTTGCGGCGAGCCAGTTTAATAATCTGAAAGACATTTCAACTTTTTCTTTGCGCCGTTCGTCCTGTGTAATTAACTGGTGTTGGTTTACCTTTTGAAAACATTCTTTCAGACTGGCGGATAACTTTATGGTTCCAGCTTGCGTTAGTTTAATGATCTCTCTGCCATAATTTGCAAGACGAGCCTCAAGTCCGACCGGGAGAATAGAGCTTAAATAAGCAAAATTATTTATATGAGTTTCTTTTAAAATTTCTTCTGTTTGCCCGTAAATTTTATGAAGCAACCCGGGTTTTGCCTCACGCAAATAACTAATAGTGTTTGCCGAAGCTTTTCCTAATTCAAGCAAGTCCCGATTTGATAGTGGTTGATTCGAAAAATATCGTTCCAACCTTACGGCAGACTGGGTTAATTCCGGTAATTCCTGTCCATTGACGATAACTTCACTGACTAATCCTAAAGAAGTCATTAAATGTCCGTATCCGTTTTTAACACTTGCGAAAAAAAGCCTGGAAATGTCGCCGGCAGAATTTCTTACCCATTCTTCGGTACCGCTTATAACTTCTTCTGAAAAACCGCTGAAATCCTCCAGTTTTTCATTCTCCAAAGACCAGATCAATAAATCGTTAATATCCGGGCGAGCCGTGCGCATTCCGAATTTTTCAACAAGAACTATCTTCCAAACCGTTTCTTCGTCTAAAACGCCGCTTGGTGTAGTCGGATAACCTTCTAACGGAATATCGGTTAGAAGAAGTTCAGCCATCCATTTTTGTTTTAATAAACGGGGAGAAACTTCTCGGGCTTGAAAAATCTCGAGCAGAATCCCCCAAGGGTCCAGCGGAAAAACTTTTCGTCGAGCTAGACGAGCAACAATGTCATGTTCCAGTTGGTTAGTATCCAGTGTTGTGAGAATAACCAAAGAATCAGTCGAACCATTGAAATTGATGAGAGATTCTCTAATTTGCAAACTCGAATCGCAGAAACAAACTTTATAAATTCTAGTATCAACTGACAATTCGGAGATTTTATCCAATCCACTTTCGATTCGTATTGCAATGACTCGCTCATTCGGATATTTTTTTTGAATTGCCTGAAGTTGCGCTTTAATTTGAGTGTTTATATATGAATTAATACTCATTTCTTATAAACCTCCCAAATAATTTTCAGTCTTGCTGATTCCTCATGATCAAATGTGTTACTAATCTCTTCGACAACTTTCAAAAATTCATCCTTGGTTAAATTGTTTTTATTACCGTTTGCCAAAATTGTTGTTTCGGAATCGAAGCCGGCTTCAGAATCTGTACCTGCAGTTATTTTAAATTCATTATCAGGTATTGTTAAAACCTTTGTTTGAACGTCACCTGCCGGGATCACTGTTTTTTCAATTAAAAGTCGCGTTGCATCACGCTCAATTTCACTCAGAGCCGAAACCAGCGGGGTTATGTATTCATCCTCGCTGAATGCTTCGACTAATTTCTTTTGTACCGACTCCGCCGCTGGACGACGTTCATCATTTAGATTTTTTAAGCCTGAGACAAGCGGAAGATTAAACGTATCCAACCTCACTGTTACTTCTGTGGCTTTATTCAAACTGCTTTTAATTGCTACATTGCTGATAGACTGAGAGTCAACATCAGCGAAAGATTCTATAGATTCCTTGCTTTTCCGATGAATGATGGAATCCAATAGTTCTTGAGATATTTGGGCTGTTTTAAGGCGCGGAAAATCATTTTCGCCGGGTATTACTAATTTTGACTTTTGGCTTAGAACGGAAATCAAATTTTGATTTTTCTCCCCGAACTCAGTAGCTTTTGCTTTTAACTCTTCAGCAAGTTTTGCGACGTTATTCGCATTCAGCACTGGTGAAACAGTAATGCCAAATATTTCCTGAGCTCGAGTTCGCGCCGTTTCCCAAGCAGTCTGTTTAGGTAAAGATTGTTCCCTAAGTTCTAAATGATCAGGCAGGGTGTTAATGTTTGGCGGGTAAAAAGAATTATGCAGCGTAAATGTGCGATTGGTTTGCGCCGCATAACACAAAATTATCAAATTTTGAACCTCTTTCGGAAGCCCCATCGGATTATCGGCTTCCATCCACTCGCGCAGATCACCAACGGTGATGTTAGCGTTTTCATTTCCGTCCTGTTGTCGAAACTCGCTTTCTTTACGGTTGAAAAAATTGACCCAATGACGCCCCAGTAAGAAATGTGTTTCGTGCATTTCACCGAGTTTTAAAGGATTTGCGATTAATCGGATATCCCTTCGTTGAGGAGTTTCAACGGCAATTCTGCCGTCCGGATCCTGAGTTGCTTTCTCAACAATCTCATAAACCTTATTTAAGGCTGATACACTTAATTTTGTCTCCGATTCAAATGGAGGATGACCCGGAAATTGAAATCTGAGTGCTTGATCAAGAAGACGTTGGAAAGCTTCATTTAAATCCGCAGCGCTTGGTGTTTGCGGGGAGAATCCAACCGCCAGAGTTTGAAAATGCTGGTTTGCATCCAACTGATGTGTAGAATCAACCATTCCCGGCTGCGGATTGGCTATACCGTAACAGACTTCCAGACACCCGATAAGTTTTTGTCTGAGCTGCCGCTGTTGATTTTCGAGCAAAGTCTTTGCCGTACTGCGTTCCGCAGGCGCGAGATGCGTAACGTAATCGGTGATTCTTTCGCCGGTTAGAATGTAATCCAAAACAACCAGTTTTCCTAAATCTTTTTGAATCTGCTGGCTTAAAAATGAAGGAATCCAGGCTAAAACCAGCGAATCGTTTTGTTTTAAGTTTTGCAGGCGTGACAAATCATCCATCGGGCTGTGCCCGTCAATATCAAACGGAAAATCAATAATTACACGCCAGCGGTCGCTGTCTGTCGAAAAAGAACTATCCGGCAATTCGCTGGCATCACGGATATTGCCGAATACTATTTCGCAGCTCCGCGCCGTCGCTCGCCAATTAAAGTTATAACTTTGAAAAAGATCATCCTGCTGGCGAATATTAAGCTGCTCCAAAAGCAATTCGCGGATTTTTCGCCGGCGGTTTCCCGCATTATCTTCGGTCTGTGCCTGGTTGATGATTGATTCGGTGTCAATTCCGGTAATTTGCAACGCAATTGAAGGGTTAGCCGGCGGATCTTCGCCTATTTTTATCTCACCAATACGACTCGCCCAATTCCGCAGTTTTCGGAGAACCGTTCGAGACTCCTGACCCGGAATCGGACTCTTGACGGTGCCGTGATTCAGCGCGGCGAGTTTCTCGGCGGTTAAATTTCTCAGTGATTCAACATTATCAGCCAGAGCAGAAAGAAGCAGAGTTTTCAATAAACGGTCATCATTTCGAAGAGCCGAAACGCGGGCATCTCCAGCTGGTAAATTTTTGGCATCTGCAAACGTCAAACTATGCTCACTTTCGAGCATCGGCTTTAGTTTCGTCTCGTAAAGCTTTTTCGCATCATCAAAGCGTTTTTTCATTACATCAGAAAAGGCTTCGTCCCCTTCTGCGATAACGTCGAAAAGATCCCCGACAGGTATAATTTCACCTAAAGTCAAAACGTTTTTCTGCTCGACAAGCAGCTGCATCATTACCTTAAGCGCAGTTCGCTCGCGCTGGAGAAGCGACGAAACAGCGACTAAGGTTTCAACGAGAGCCGGACTGAAAGGGTAAACTTTATGGAAAGTTTCACGGTCTGATTTGCTCGTCAGCAAAATGTCCATTACTTCCTTTCGAATCTGTTCTGTTGACTGAAAGGCTTCATTGAGCAGTTGTTGAGCAGATTCCGATTTCGGTTTCAAGATTCTTTTCTGTGCGATGACAGGGAGATTTCGGTCTTCGAGTTTGATTTCGGAAAATCTGGCTTCCCAATACTTTAAAATATCGGTAAAAGAAGCAAGCTGAACGCCCATCACATTTTCGCTGACGAAATCCCGCAAATCCCTTTGTCGCGCGATGAAACTTACAATCGGCGCGGGACGTTCAGCGGTTTGCGATTCCACTAATTTAGCGAGCTTCTGACCTTCGCGGTGCAGGAAAGTGGTGTCGGCGGCGCGGCTGCCGAGCCACAGAATTAATTCGTCGAGAAAAAGGATCAGCACATCGTAGCCGAGAGATTTTGCGTGTTTGCTGATTATCGAAAGACCGGTATCAAGATCAACGAATTCGCCCGCTCCGCGCACAGAAGAAAAGTATGTTTCGACCAAATCGCCGACGAGCCGCAGGCGGTCATCACTGTTCGGTTCAGAAGCAACCGCGGCGGCAAAAGATTCGGAATCCCAGCCTGAGCCGATTTCGCCCCAACCGCTTGAAGAATCTACCTGACTGGAATGGGCGTTAAGTTCGGAGAAAAAAGCCTCGTCGCCCATCTTTTGCCGCAGATTTTTTGCATCTTCAAAGATACTGTCTGCCAGATAAACGCCCGGCAGAGGAGCTTCCGGGTGATGGCGTTTGACGTAACTTACATAGCCGCCGAGCAGAGCGGATTCCATGTCTTTGGCATCAACGAAGTGATAAGGCACGAGAAGGAATTTTTTACCTTCGCTCCATTCATTGTGTTTGGCAATCACCGGTGCTAACTCGGGAATCGAACGAGCCGCCGCATTTCCCTGCAAAATCAGATTGAGAATCGCCATAAAGTGGCTTTTCCCGCTGCCGAAGCTGCCATGCAGGTAAGCCGCTTTACTGCTTTTCGCTTGGAGCGCCGAGCTAATCAGATTGAGCGCGGCGTTAAACGATTCGACGAGTTGCGGCGTTACCACATAGTTACGAACGGTTTCTTCGGGTTTGGTAATTCCTTCCGTAAGGCGCAGAACAAAATCGCCGCGCTGGACGAAATCTGGAAGGTCAAATAATTCACTAATGTAAGTCGGCATAACAGATTTCAGATTTTCTTCTTTATAAGTTATTTAATTTGAATCTAATTTCAAAACTCTTCGAAATGACTGTAAAATTTTTATTGGCAAAAAAGTCCTCACCATTTTCGAGCAAAAATAAATTACCCAAATCGTTAATTTTTCTTTTGGAATTGTCCAAGGCATCAGTTACAAATAACAATTTATAAAATTCCTTTTCCTGAAGTGCCTTTTCAATTTCATTTTTTGAAATTTCAAACGAACCGTAATTATCAGATTTTCCCTTTACTTCAACAAAAAACTTATTATCATTTTCATCAAAATACTCGATATCATAACCTAAACCATCGTCACCGTCAGGATTATATCCGGGATGAGTATTGGGAATTTTACTTGCATTTTTAGACATCCATAATACATTTTTATACTTGCTGCTGAGCTTTTCAAAAACCTTCATTTCAGCAACTAATCCGATGTTTCGTTTACTTTTTTCGCTGGCAGCTCCGTCAGTTCTTTTCCCACTTCCTCCGCCTGCGCCATTTTGTCCGGACGGCGGCAGTGTGATACTACTGACTGAAACACCTTCGATTTCACCCTCATCCGCGCCATTAAACTCTGACAATAGTTTTTCTAAATCATCTTCTTCAGAAAGTTTATTTTTTTCCTGATTTTCTTTGAGCCAGTTTTCAAAACTCTCTGCTAAAACCTGAGTTCCATCAAAATAAAGCAAACTTCCCTGTTTATTACTGGACAAAAACTTTTCAAGCGACTCCGGGCTGTATTTTAATGAACTAAGTCTCTTTGTAAGAAGTTCAAATCTATAATCCAGAGGGATGGGGAGTTTTATCTTGGCCACTTAAAGAAGAAGCAGAACTTCCAGATGTTTGTTTGGATAAAAAATGGGAAAGTTGCATATGTATATCCGAAATTCCTTTGATCCTTCCTTCGCCAGACAAGTTTCTTAAAAAATCAAATGAAAATGGAATTTGTTTAGAAAATCCTAAAAATTCTCGATTTTTGGTGTTTTTCAGAGGCGAATGTCTAAAAACCCATGTGTTTTCACACTTTCGCACCTCGAAATCAAGAAAAATCACCTTTTCAAAACATCGAAAAACACGAGGCGAACCAGCGTCTCGCCTCGGTGAGGAGAAAAACAGCAAATTCCTGATTTTCGTGGATTGAGCTCCCGTGTAGGTTTTAATAGGTTCTTTCATAAAAAA
>JBGTRS010000161.1:0-9096 GCA_041940665.1 Pyrinomonadaceae bacterium
CACCATTGTCCGCTGCGGTAGATCGCCACATCCGCCCGTCCGTCACCGTCGTAATCAGCGGCGGCCGGAACGTCCGTGGCGACGCCGAATTGGACAGTGATGGTCGAAGCGTCGGAACTTTGGCGGATATACCAGGTTCCGTTCGACGGCCGGAAGACGGCCTGGTCAACGATGTTGTCGCCGTCGTAATCGGCCGGAACCGCCCGGTCGCCCGCTTGACCGACGGGGATATTGACCGTTCCGCCGCCGTTTGAGAGCTGTGCGGTAAATGTTCCGTTCAGATAGACCGCGAGGTCGGCTTTGCCGTCGCCGTCGTAATCGGCCGGAACGGGCAGGGCACCGCCTGTGCCGAGTGCCGTGATGGTAACACCGCCGCCGCTGTTTAGGATATAGAAGGTATTGTTGGACGGACGGTAAACCGCGATGTCCGCTCGGCCGTCGCCGTCAAAATCCGCCACCGCCGCAATGTCGCCCGGGCTTCCCCATTCGTAGGCGGCAAACGTCGAATCGCTGTTCAAGACCCAGAAATCGGGTTGGCCGGCCGCATCGGTCGGACGGAAGATCGCCGTATCCGTGCGGTCGTCGCCGTTGTAGTCGGCCGGCACGATCACATCACCGTTTTGTCCCCAGTTGAAAACCGAGAAACCGTTCGTGCTTCCGTTGATATACCAGTTGCCTTCGCCCGGCCGGAAGACGGATAGATCGGCCCGGCCGTCGCCGTCGTAGTCGAAATCGGTCGGATTAGGCTGAACGGCAGAGGGAACATTGGCCGCACCCGGTGTGAGCATTCCGCCCGGCGGAAAGTTTGAGCTGACGGGCGAACCGTAGCTGACGGTTTCTTCCGGCGTCGAAGCGAGTTCGCCCGAATACCAGGCGGCTGAACTGTTCGCGGCGGTGTTGCCCGGAAAACGGGTGGCCGCATCGGGAACGTCGCCTAAAAGAACTTCGACCAGATTCGGTCCCGGCCCGTATTTAAATTGCTCGTCGGGGTTAAAAATATAATTGAAACCGTCAACGAACGTCACGGGATTATCGAATTGCCCGTCGTCATTCGCATCGGCATCCGTTCCGGCTTGCAAAGCGGTTGCGGAAGTTATGATATAGAAACCTTCCGAACCCTGTCCGAGTGATGACAACGAAGAATAATTGACGATTGTCGTTCCGGCACCGTATGTCCGATTCGGACAGGTGCCTTGTAAAGTGTTAAGTAATGTAAGCGTCCCGTTCGCTCCGAAGGTCTGACCGCCGAGATTGACGGCGACGTTCAGGAAACCGAAATTGTTGGCATCGCTGTTGACCGAGATAAAATATGTGTTGGCCGGAACGGTTCCGCCCGGCGAGCCGAGGATTTCGACGTATTGACAGCGGTCGCCGACATCAACCGGCGGATCGCTCTCTACTTCATTGAGCAAAATCTGAGCGTTGGCGTTCGCATTGAGCAGGATTATGCCGGCGACGAAAACGCTCATTACTGCAAATTTGTTAAAAAATCTTTTCATTTTTCCTCCTTTTCCTAAAAAAAAAGTCTGCTGTGTTTTTTTCTGATATTTGTTAAATGATTCAGATAAAGATTGCTTTATCCCTATAAAAATCTAAGAACTATTCAGCCTTTCGGATCTCCGGCAATTCGACCGCGAAATCTTCGGGCAGGGAAACCGGATTTTGCCCGGCGACGAGAGCAATGAACTTCGCTCGTTTGGCTTTGCCGATCTCCGCTCTGGCGATTTCCTCCGCCGTTAAAAAAGGCGGCGGCACTCCCGGAATGTTCGTATTCGGTTCTTCGAACTTCTTCTGCAGAACGATATGCCGCACCGAAAATTTAAGATCGCTTCTGTCCGATTTTTTGAAATCGTTTTTCTTAACGAGTTTGACGATGTGAAAACCGAGGTCGCTTTCGATCAGATTTTCGGCTATTTCGCCAACCTCGAGTTTTAAAGCCGCGTCCTCGACCTCTTTCCAGAGAACATTTGTTGCCGCATCTTCATACAGACCGCCGCGTTCGTTGCTCATCCGGTCTTCGCTGTATTCCTTCGCGAGTTTTTCAAAATCTTCGCCCGCCTTTGCCTTTGTCAGCACCTCTTCGGCTTTTTTGAGCTTATTTTGAATGCTGTATTCGGGATGATCTGTGACATATCGGGCAATTTCCCGTTCGTTAACCTTTAAGTGTTCCGCAAAATTTGCGTTGACGAGATCGTTGGCCAGAATTCCGGCTTCGAGAATTTTCAAACGAAGCGGAATGGCCGGTTGATTCATAAATTCTCTGTCGGCTCTCGCCTGTTTCGAGAGAATCTTTGTTCTCGCCCATCTGCCGCGAGCCTTATCAAGCGATTCGCCTGCAAGTTCGGGGATTTTGCCGTCTTTTCCCTGAGCCTTTTCGGCGTTTTGTCTGATCTCACGCATCACCCGCATATCTTGTGCAAAGCGTTGTTCGTTGTTCGGGTCTTTCCAGACCGCTTCGATCTCATCTGGCGGAACAACATAGAGTCTGTCTTTGCCCTCGCTCAGTTTCGCCAGATAGAGATCGGCGAGCAGGATGTCCTTTTTATACTCGAAGTTGATGCGGAAATTTTCCTTTTCGGCAAAACCTTCGCGTCGGGCCTGAGCCGCCAACGCCAGAGTTTCCCGGATGCCTTTTAAGAAAAGCCGGCGTTTTTCCGCACTTTCCTTTAAGCCTTCGATGGCGTTGCGGTCAGCCGCCGCTTCGCTTTTTAAGACCGCCGCGATCTCTTCCGCCGTCAGCCCTTTGAGAATTTCGGCTTCGAGCCGTTCGGCTTTCGCCCGCTGGTCGAGCGTCAGCCAAACAGCGATTCCGCCGCCCGTTATAACTGCTAAAATTAAAATTGAAAATAAAAATCTTTTCACAATTACTCCCTTGATTGTGGAAAATGACTAAAAAGTCTAACAAAAAAGCAAAAGGGCTTTTGCCCGTTGATATGCGGAATGGCTCTCGCCGTTCCGCCAGCTTCCCACCATAAACAGCGAGGCTGAGCCTCGTATTTTGAATAATTGCACGGAAAGTCAGAGACTTTCCGCACATCGGCCGGCGAAGCCGTTTTTGTCAGATCAAAGTCAAAGACCAAATAAAACCTATTAAATTCAACAGACGTTTCCGGTAGATTTAGAAACGAAGTTTCATTCCGAACTGCATCACCCGCGGTGAACCGACCGTTTGGGTGATCTGTCCGAAGTCCGTTTCGTCGCTCAAGTCCGAGTTCGGATTGGCGAAATTGACGAGATTGAGAACATTGAAAATGTCCCATTTCAATTCGAGTTCGAGTTTTTCATTCATAAATCTGGTTGATTTTGTAAAGCTCAGATCGAATCTTTTCTGCGAAGGCCCCCGCAGAGTGTTGCGGCCGAGATTTCCGAAACCGCCGAAGGCCGAAAGCAAGGCACAGTCGGAATCGTTCGGGTCCTGGCAGATATTGAAATACTCGCGGGTGATGTCGCCGCCCTGACGTCTGAGCAAGGCGAGACTTCTCACGCTCGGACGGCCGAACGCCGCGTCGTAGATCGTGCCGCTTCCCGCCCCGACGTTGAATCGGCGGATCGCCACGGACGCTCCGGTCGGGGTTCGCAGGTTGGCGGCAAGCTGGATGATGCCCAGATACTGATTGAGGAAGGCACCGCCGTCCGCTACCGGATCGCCGAAAGATGCATCGGAGGCATAGATCGAGAACGGCGTTCCGCTCTGCCATTGGGCGAAAGCCGACATCCGCCAGCCCGTCAGGTATTTGGAATTCGAGCCGAAAGTCGGAATATCCCAGGTAAAACTCGAACTGAACCGGTGCGGCCGGTCAAAATCCGACACGGCCTTGTTGCTGTTTAAGTTTCGCTGATCGCCCTGTACAACTAATCCGAGGTTGGCCGTATCGGGGCGTCCCGATGCCGCCGTACTGCCGGGATCGGTCGAGCCGATGTCAATTGATTTTGAAAATGTATAGGAAACATTAAAGCTGTAACCTTTGGAAAATGCCCGGCTAAGATTGAACGTCGCCGCGTGATAGGTTGAAAAACCGCGTGATTGCAGGATGATCGCTTCGGTCGGATCGAATCCGAGATAGGGAACGCGGACGGCGGCATCAATGATCGCCCGCGGACCTTCGAAGTCGAAACTCGTCAGGTTCAGATCAATTCCGCCCGCACCGCCGACACCCGTGCAGGGCAGATAGCCCGGCGTGTTGGCGAAGACGAAGTTGCAGGCACCGAACGCCCGGATGGCGTTGTTGGCCAGAGTCATTCCGCGTTGCCGTTCGCTGACGCCCGGCGTCCGCGGCGGGAGAAGACCCGGGAAGACCGAACTTAAAGCGTCATTTAAGCGTCCGTAAATATAATCGGGAGTGTTCGGATCGTTTAGGTCATAAGGCTGATTGAAACCGACGGCGAGAAGAAGATTCTGTCCGCGGGTGCCGACATATCTCGCCTCGATCGTGTAATCGTCAAAAAGCGTATGCTGAAGCCCGAGATTCCATTGATGAATGTACGGCGTTTTCAGATCACGGTCGATCGCTCGGTATTCCAAGGGTTCGGCTCCGCGGATGTTGCCGAGACCGATGGAGTTGTCCTGCAGAATATACGGCGATGTATCGGCCTGCGAGGTTATGCCGACCGTGAACGGAAAGCGGTTGATAAACGGAATCAGCGGATTGACGTTCTGAAAGGCGGTCGAGCCCTGCACCGTTGCCGGATTAAAGACGTTCGAGGCTTCCAGATCCGTAAAGAACGGGAAGTTCGTAAAGACCGTATTGATAAACGCCGCCGAAGGCCGGTCGTAAAAAATCCCGTAACCGCCGCGGATGACCGTACTTCCTTGCAAAAACGGACGGAACGCAAAACCGAGACGCGGGGCGAAATTGTTGTAATCGAGGCCGTTCAGAGTGTGCTTCGTATCAGCCAGGGGTAAATTCGCCGCACTTGAATCAATCGGATCAAGCCCGGTCGGTTTGTAATTGCTCGGCAAAATAAACCCGGGCAGAATATTGTTCGGATCGGTGACGCGGCTGAAATCGAAGTTCGAAAACGCTCCGTTCTTCTCAACCGGCATACCGAAGAGATCCCAACGCACACCCAAATTCAAGGTCAGACGCTCGCTAAAACGAAAATCGTCGGTGAGATATAAGCTGTAATCATTGAATCTGAAATTCTTGTCCGAGATTCCCAGAGATGTGTCAACTTCGGGAACCTGCGTCGTCAGAAGCTGTGTGAAATTGATCAATCCCTCAAACTCCATACCCTGTTCATTCGGCCGGGTCGTATCGAAGAAATTGCGTTTGTGTTCGCCGCCGAATTTCAAAGTGTGCCGGTCCAGAGCAACCGTGACATTATCGGCAAAGGTAAACGTCACCTGTTTTCTCTGGTTGTAAATATCGTTCGGAGCGTTGAGCGAAAAGTCCGTCAGATTACCCGTTCCGACGATATGGGCGAGTCTCTGGGTGGCCGGCCCCTGCACAAAGGCGGTCGCCGGATTGATGATGCCTTGACCGTCATTGGTAAATTCGGTGGCTAAAAATCTGTCGTCGAGTTTGCGGGAGTTATCGAGGTAGAAAATTCCGAACCTCGCTTCGTTGATGATCTTGTCGGAAACAAAATGAACATCCTTGACCGAAATTGTCCGGTTGCGGTCATCTCTGATAAGCGGATAGGGTGAGGCCAGACTGTCTTCCGAAAACGGATTGAGCGACGGATAATTGGCAAAGAAAAAAGCGACGGTCAGATCGTTCCGGCCGATCGTCGTCGAAGGATCGCCTTCGGCCAAGTTCCAGTCAAAACGGGTCGTGATCTGATCCTGCTCGAATTCCGCCGGAAAGACATTGCGGAACCGGACGAGCGGATTTCCGCCGTCAATTTCACCCTGAAACGCCGAATCTATCAGAGGCAAACCGTCCGGCAGACCGATCTGCGAAAAATCCGTGATGACCGCTCCGTTGACAAGTGCCTGAACATTGACCCCGTTGACAAATAATCTTTCGTATCGGCCTTCGGTCAAGGTCGGGATGACGAAATCACCCGTCGCCGGGTTGACCAGACTCAGCAATCTGAAACCGACCTGGCTCGGATCAATACAGGTCAGAGAAATCTGCGTCGGTGTCGTCGCCGGTCCGATATTGCGGATACAGCTCGAACCGTTTCTGAACACTCGGCCGATTCCGCCGCGGCTGGCGGCAAAATCGAATGCCTGGCGGACATTTTCCGGGTCGGTGCGGTCGGTAATAAATGCCAGAGCCTCGGGCAGTATCAGAAAACTCGAGGCCGACGGAACATAAGCCGTGTTCGCATCCGTCTTCTGATAACCCGCAAAAAATCTCAATTTGTTCTTGATGATCGGGCCGCCGATCGTGAAACCGCCTTCATACCGGCGGGCCGGTTGGCGGTCAATGCCGTCGCGGTTAAAGAAAAAGTCGTTGGCGTTTAATCTCTCGTTTTGAAAATAAAAATATCCCGCACCGTGAAATTCGTTGCCGCCTTCGCGAAAGACGACCTGATAACTTCCGCCGCCGCTTCTGCCTAGAGAAGCATCATAACCGCTCGATAAAAGTTTTACTTCCTGTACGACTTCCGGTGCCGGAGCGACGTTTTCTCCAAGACTGCTTGTGCCGACGACCGGCGTCGCATCGATTCCGTTGATGACCACGCTCGAACTCGTCGGTCTTGTTCCGACGACGGAAGTTTCCTGGTTACCCGTGCCGTTCGTGTTTGTGTTGATGATGTCGCCGCTCGTTTCCGTATTGATCGACAATCTGCCGAACGACGAGCGGGCCGGCAGCGGAGCTTCTTCGAGCGTCCGTCCGGTGACGACCGATTCGGGCGAAACGCCCCGCGAGATGATCTCGCCTTCGCCCGCCGTGACCGTGACGATGTTCGGTTCGACACCGCCGACGGTTAAAACAATATCAACCGGATTGCTGACGGCGGCTTCAACCGTTGCCTGCCGGGTGGTTTTGTCAAATCCTTCGATCTCGGCCGATACATTATATGTTCCGAGCGGCAGAACGGTGATTTTCCAGCGTCCCTCGCTGTTGGTCATCGCCGAACGCATAAAACCCGTCGCCGTGTTTGTTACCGTAACTTTGGCGTTCGGAACAACGGCGACATTCGGGTCATAAACCGTTCCTTCCAAACCGCCGTTATCCGTCGCCTGTGCAAAAATCGAAGCACTTAAAAACAAAAATGTGCAGATAATTGCTAACGTCCTTCTTAAATTTATATGTTCTATCATTTTTCTCAACCCTTTTTTTGTTTGAGCCAAAGCTCAAAAGATAAATTCTTTTGTAAAAAATTGATGTTGCTCCGTTGTGCATAAAAAAATCCCAACGGAGCAACTCCTGAAAATCAAAACCTACCGGATTCCCGCTCCGCCGTTCGGAATATCGAATCCTTCAAAGTCGGCACAGATCGGGGTGACCAGACAGCCCGGGGTCGTAAAGCGTCCGTAAGCCGGAGCCGTAAAAGGGCCGCTGTTCGGGTCGGCATTGCCGAACAAGACCTGTGAGTCTTCCAGAAGCAGAACCAGTGTTCCGTTCGGTAAACTGGCCAGTCCCGTATCTTCACCATCGGGCGAGGCCAGAAGTCTTTTCACAAATGAAGCCTTACCCGCATTCGGTCCCGACAAAAAGATTCGGTATAAACTTCCTAAATTTCCTTGTCCGGTCACTCCGAACCGGGCTTCCGTGCCATAGGCAACGCCGTTCGGCAAAATGGCCAAACCGTCCAGATACGGATTTGCTTCACCGCCGGCCGGTGAGTTGGCCGTTAAAGTTACTTCACCGACCAACGTGGCTAAGCCGGTGGTCGGGCTGATGCGGTATAATCTCGAACGCGGCGAGGAGGCGGGCAATTCGTCGTCGCTGGCGATCGAATAAATGAATCCGTCCTGTTCGTTATAAGCCGCGGCCGCTTCACCGCCGAAGTCAATACAGGTTTCGCCGACCTGCGGACCGACGCCGTTGACCGTGAAAATCCGCAAGTCCGATGAAAGACCGGTGATCGGGTCTGAACCCGTGTTGCAGAGTTCCGTGTCAAACTCGGCAACGCCGTAAAGAACCGTCCCGATCGAAGCCAACCCTTCATATTCACGACGGATCTGCGGACTGCTTAATGTTTGAATTAAGGTGCCTTGCCCGGTGGCCAGGTCAATACTGTAATACTGCTGAGACAATCCGGTCGCATCACGGTTATTGTCCGTGATCGAATAAGCGATCTGAGCAGAAGCGATCGCAGTCATCGAAACGATCACCGCAACGCAAACTAAAACCTTTAATAAAACTTTCATTTTTCCTCCTTCGAATAGACTGTTAATGGATTTATTTTATTTTTGCCAAAATCTTGTAACTCCGATTCTTTGAGCCGCATTTAATCCTTTAATTGATGATTGATTGCTTCTCAAAAAAAATTACGGAATCAAGAATTGTTATTCGTGTAATAAAGGAGAGAGTGTATCCGGCGGATATGACTTTTTCGTTAAACGGAAATTAAATAAACATTAAAAAAATCTTACAAATAATTAACACTTGTTACAGAAACCGATAATTCCTTTACAACATTTGCCAAGCATCCTACAGATTGAAAAAAATGCCTGAAATTTATATATCTCTTTTTGTGTGCAGGGAGTGATCGAATTTTCGATGGTTCAAAAAAAGAAAATTAAAAATATCTGAACTGAGGCAAAAATGTTTAATTTTGTAACAGATGTTAAATCCGTCTTAAAAAAATAAGAACGGAAAATTGATACATAAAGCCGTATATTTCAGGTCGCTCGGCTTTAATTTTTGCCCGACCCCGAAAGTGCTTTTGTTAAATTTGATATCTGGTTTAATATATTGGATTTATGAACGAAAAACTGGATCGGATGATCGGACAAATGAACGCCGAACTGTTTGAACGGTATCGGAACGACACGGAACTTTTTCAGGAGTTGACCGAAGTCCAGCGGGAACTCGGTTTGCTGTTCGATGAGCGTCCGACCTGTCCGTTCCTGCGACCGCATTTTTTGTCCCGCCGGCAATACGATGAAATTTCCCACGCCGCATCTGGGAATTCCGGAAGTGGTGGCCCTCGGCGGGCATTCCAAAGCTTCTTACCGGTATATTTGACGGGTTG
>JBGTRS010000162.1:0-9089 GCA_041940665.1 Pyrinomonadaceae bacterium
GTTGTTATCTAGCGATTCGGAAGCCTCTTTCTTATGTTGTAGAACATACCAAAAGAGTGACAACAAGCGACACAGTCGCAGGTGCTTGGAGGATTTTTTTCTCCGCCGCAAACCGCATCCTGTCTTGCCGTAAAGGTTATCAGAGCCGAATTTTTATCGAGCAGTCTGAATCTAAAATCACCGAGCGAATATCTCTTGACGTCGCAACTACCGTAATATTCAAGAATCTGTGCTTTATCGAATACGCCGCCTGCATTGACGCTCAAAGCATCCTCTGCAAGAAGGCTTTGAAAAAAGGCGGTGTCTTTATTTTTCCACGCTTCCCACGCCTGTTTTTCCAGAGCGATAATTTTGGTTTCGACGGATTCTTTTTGTTCGGCAGATTCTTTCGCTTCGGGCGGGTCGGCTCCTTCGGGAACGAGCCATAATTGGATCAATGCTTGTTTACTGCCTTCGCCGCTCAAAAACACAAAACGATTAAAGTCAGCCTGGCGTTGTTTGAGATAATCTTTGATTTCCTTTTCGGCTTTGGTGCGGGATTTTTTGTCGCCCTTAATAATTACGTAGCCTTCCGCCGTCGGATCGTTTTGGAGATTGTTCGTAAAATTATCAATCCTCAGCATCATATCTTCGCGGTTGCCGTATGAAAATTCGTCAATCAAAACCGCTTCCGGTTTGTTTGTTTGCGAATCCGGGTTTTTCAGATTTTCCAGACGATTTGCCCATTCGATTATCGGTTCGGGCGTTTTGGAATTTTTCTCATTGAAATATTTTGTCTCCTCAACCTCGTTAAAGATCGCGGCGTGGAGCGTGTTATTTTCAAGATTAACCGCAATCGCCGCTTCAAGATGCGTGCAGGCACGAATCATACAACCGCTTCCGATCATAAAACTTCCGCTTTTTTCGATCGCTCTGAGAGATTCGAAATTCTCCATAAAAGCGTCGTAATTTTTATTACCCAAAAGTTTTTTGAGACGCTTATTAAAAACATTCACCAGCCTGTCCGAACCTTCTCCCGCCCATTCGCCGATGTCGGCCGGTAATGCGGAAACATCATCAGGATTTCTGTCGGCAAAACCCGCCAGACATTTTTTATTGGAAACCTTGTCCGCCAGTTTTTGAGCAGTTACGTTTTGATTTTTTCCGGGTTTGACAACATTTGTAACGCAGGCATTGTCACCGGTGATCTTGGAAACGATCAGATAAGATGTCTTCTTCATTGAATCTTCCCGATCGGAAACATTCAAACGAACGATCAAAGCGACCGGCTTATCTGCCTTCAAACGCCACTCGGCTTTTTCTCCGAGTTCGGAAAAATCCCGGAAATAATTCCAGAAGTTCAAACCGACGACCTTCTTCGACGGGAAAACGACTCCGAGCGAATTCCGCTCGTCGTCGAGATAATAGTCCAGATCATAGCCGCCGACGCCTTTGCAGATTCCGAAATACAAGCCCGGAATACTTTTGTCAAAATCTCCGGCGACGCAGTTCTCCGGTCTCAGATCGCTGTAAACACTTTTATTTTGAGCGAATGTAAAGGCCGCGAAAGTCAGCACGATTGAGAGAATTATTAATTTCCTATACATAATGTTTTTCTCCAATTAATTTTTCAAATAAGGCGTCAGAAGTCTTCCCCAGGCACTGTCAACCCGCTTATATTCAAACGGACAACGCTCGGCACGTTGAACCGGCAAACGGTTATCGCCGAGCAGGTGTTTGTTTTTTGTCGGATTACTGCCGTAGGTCAGACACAGCATATCGAAAAATCTCTGTTGATCGAGTGAATGTTCACCCCAGAAAACAAGGTCTTTTCGGTCCTGCTCGCTTCCGGCAATGGCAAAAAACGTCGCCGCACTTAAAACCATATTTTCGCTTTCGGGCGTGCCGTCGAGAAGTATGACCATGGCCAGTTGGTCAACCGCATCTTCTTCGCGTCCGGTGGCGGGCAGATCCCAAACGTCGATCAGACAATGCCCGAGTTCATGGAAAAAGATAACGGTCATCGCCCCGAAGACCATATCGTCAATCTCTTCCTTGTTGGTTGAAACCTGCTTGAAAACCCGTTCAAACTCCTCGAAAAATTCGTAGCACATCGTGATTTCCTTGTTGTTCGGATTGTAAAAAGCGTTCGGCTCGCCGCATTCATTGAAGTTCAGAAAAACGTCATACGGCAGAGCGATAGATTCATTGAGAGGCTTTGCCATTTCGACCAAGAGATCCGAAACTTCTTTCGGCATCGTTTTATCAGGATCGTTTTTCAAAGTTGCTTTTGAGAAACCGACCTTAAAATCGCCTTTGTCAATACTGTTTCCCGCCGGTTTGTTTTTGGTCTGGGCCGAAACCGTCTGTTGCAGATTTGCCATCGGCAAAACGGTTATTAAAAGTGTGCATAGCAAAAATAAAGCGATCGTGTTTTTCATAGTGTCTTCTCCATATATTTTGTCTATTTCTTATCGTCCGGATCGTCGTGTTTCTCATTTTTATAGAACGAAAACATCGAATATATCTGATACTGAGTTCCCGCATCTTTGATGACGGACTTTACGTCTTCAAACAGCAGTTCGATAACTTCGCTCTTTGTCTTACAGCCGAGATGCCTGCGTTTATCCCATTTTTCGATGACCAGCTTGGCTTCTTCCTTATCGGGTGAAACTCTTGTCACTATCCCTTTTAATTCCACAACCAATTTGGCGGCGGCTTCCTCGCCCATCGGTTCGTCCGATTTATTTTGTCCGAAGACGCTAAAGCATAAAGTTAAACTAACAAGGGCTAAAACAACTGCCGATCTTGTCCAATGTAATTTGTTTCTATGTTTCATTTTTTTTCTCTCCTTTAGGGTTAAAATATTTTTTAAAAAATTTGAGATCAATTGAATTTAATTGATCTTATGATCTGTAAAAACTCGGCATTGCAAAACCCGGCTTCCGCTCTTCCGCAAGAAAACATAATAAGAACCGGCTGTTGCTTCCCGTTTTTTTTGCGAAAACCGAACCAATTTGCGGTAAAACCTTCCCCGTCGTTGCGGATCGTCAGAACGCCCGACGATCCGTCTATTTCAGTTTTAGACATCTCGGACGGTTTGAACATTTCTTTTCTGCTTTCATAGACAGAATTGATTTCCGTTTCCGTCCGCTCTTTATCAATGAGTTCATCGTGCAGAGTAATTTCAAACGACGAATGATCCGGTCCGTAAAATAGAATGGATGGCGGGTCTTCCGTTTGATCGTCGGCTTTATAGAACGCCGGAGATAAGGAAAAAGATACGTCGTTTTCCGTTTGCCTGATGTTTTTTGTCATAAAATAAAGTTTATCGGCACCGGCTGATTCGGCGATTGCCGCTGCATCTTCCATATTTCCGTAATTGTCGGCTTGAACGACCAATATCTTTTTACTTTTTTCTTTAGTTTTAAAACGATTCTCGATCGCTGTTTTCAGATCACGTGCGGAAATTTGTTTGCCGTCCATCGAATAAGTTCCGTTTTTTGAAGCGGCGATCAGGAACTCATTTTTATCGGTCGGGACTTTACCGGAATTTTCAGATAGCTCTCCGATAAAACCGATTTCCATCCCGGCATAAGCGGGACGAGGCTCACCCGATCCGGCGTGAACGACAAGTGCCAGTGGATTCGGAAAAATATCGTCCTCTTCCTTTATCGAAACGGGAATAAGAACCGGGTAAGCTTTGGATTTCTTCAGGACTCCGAATAATCCGGCAATTTCTTCAGCCAAAGCCGAACGGTCAGCCGAAAGATAAACCGAACTTTCGATCTCGTCAGAATCTTTTCGAACAATCCCGTTTTTCTCACGATCCTTAAAAATTTTTTCCAACCGCTCGGATAAAACTGACGAATCGCCGGTCGTTCCCGCTTTTTCTTTATTAAGTGTCAGTTTCAGAGGGCTGTTTTTGGAAGAAGAAGCGGCAGCATTCTGATTATTGAAACTTTGATTAACGTTACTCTTCACTTGCGAATTCACCTGACAACCGAAGAGATTACCCAGTAAAATTGTCAAAATTAAATTACCTCCGATCTTCATTTTCTTCTCCTCCTTTCATATTTGTGTTTCTATTTACTTAAACGACATTTCTCCTCAAAAACTGTCATGTTCGGAATATTTTTTGATTTTTGATCTATCGGGCAGAGATTTCATAAGTTGTTTGGAATGAAAAAAAAGGTCTGTTTATACCTTGAATATCTGGCAAAGTAAAAACAGACCGTCAGGTTGATTTCAGCAGGAATTGGAAATTAGTTCAGTCTGATAAAAATTTCCTCTTCCGGCAGATCTTCAGAGTTGGCAATCGGTGTTATAACCCGAACCGAGGGTCGTTCCGACAATTGAATAACATTTGTTCAGATCAGCCGGTAATAAAACGCGGTTGAATATTTCTCTTTTAGGTTGCCAGACCAATCCCGTGTCATTTTCCATTTTGAGACGGATATTGATGGCATCGCCGGGAAAATCAAATATTTTTTGGAATCCGACGGTTTTGCCATGTTCCTTAACCTCCTGACTCCGGAAACCGCCCTGTCCGTCAGGTTCATCCCAGGTTACCGTAAAATGAGCGATATATGCCCCGGAATGAACGACCTTGAGTGCTAAATTATTCAAGGTTTCGCAGGTTTCCTTGGTGTAATCGGTCGTCGCTCCCAGTAAAGCGACCTGATCGTCTTTTAAGAACTTGACCGTATAAGTTATCGGGACGCCCGGATTGTTTTTGGAATAAACCGCATTTTTTCCTTTGATGATCGGCAAAAGGTCTTCCGGTCCTTTAGCGGAAACACTTTCGGCGGCGGCTTCGGCGTTACCGCCCATCGTAACGACCGTAAAGGCCGAATTTTGCAAGATCTTTTCGTATTCCAATTTAAGCGAACCGCCGACTTTATTGGCTCCGGTCGCGTATTTGAAGGCGGCCTCCGCATCAACTTTCGTCGCACTGTTATCGGTTTCCATCCGGATCATGATAATTCGTCCGTAACTTACACTGCTCACATAAGCCGGAGGCGTCTGCGAATTGAACACATCTTTGGCGTCTTCGACAGTAACGCTCGCATCGAAAAATTGTTCGGGTGTTTTTTCGCCGTCCAAAGTGACTGTATAGAAGACCTGTTTATAAACCGCGACAAATACATTTTTCTCGCTCGATGTGCCGACTTTGAGTTGGGCCGAGGCTTCGCCCGATGCCCATTCGGCATTAAAACCGAGACTCATCGCCAATTGTTCGTTGGTATAGGCCGTGGTCGCCGTATAGCTCGAGCGGGAAGGATTGATATAACCCTCTTTGTAAGCCGTCGAATTATTCCAAAAGTTCAAAGCCTTATTGATACCGCTTTGAACTTTTCCATCGGTCGGCTCGGAAATTCGGATGTTTCCTTCTTCTTCAAGTCCCGGCAGGTCAAGCCGCAGATCGATCGGAGATCGTTTCAGACCTCTGACAGGACGCGGCTTTCCTTCAATAAGCTGGGTTTCCGCAAAGATCAACGCTCCCGGATAGACCACGCCCTGAGTCGGCTGGAGAATGGCGATCTCATCAAAATTCTTTTTCATAGTATGAGGGGTTTTGATACATCTGATTATTGATTTAGCTCCCGGTTTTCTTAATTTTTCCGCATTTTTTTTCGGATCGGGTTCATCAACAAGCAATGTGCCGCCGGCGGAATCGGCCGCTAAAATCTTCCGCGGGTCATAGCTCAGACCGCGGATATATTGTCTTAGCGAAGTGTTCGAGGACGGTTGTGTTGACGTGGAATCCCCCGTGTTTCCCGTAGAATCTCCCGTATTTCCGCCGCCGTCTTTGATCAGACCGGCGAATACTTCGGTCATTCTCTCGATGACGGAGGGATTATTAATAACACTTCTGGAATCCGACAGATACATATCCGCGATCTGTCGGGCGGTTTTTCCGTCCATCGTTCCGCGATTGCCGAATGCGTTGGCAATCCTTTGTTTGGTCGCATTAACTCCGCTAAGGTCTAATGTATCGTCAAGAATATTTTCCGTCTCATCATTGAGTATCTGCACAAATTCTCCGGCTTCCGTGCCGGTAAGAGGTTTGTTGGCCGGAGTCGGTGCCGGAGTTACGCCGGAATTTGTAGATGCAATTTGTTTACTCGTTAAGGGAGCGGCTATCAAAAATGCCATCGTTAATGCCAGAAGTATAAACGTCGTAATTGCGATCCGGCCGGTTCTGATCTTCTTATTTATATTTTTCGATTTTTCTAATTTAGTCTTTTTCATCGTTCTTCTCCTTTTTGTTTTCCCTGTGAAACAACCGTCGATACTTTTTACAAATCCGAAAATTTCATATCACGGAAAATTTATAAAATTTCTGCAGAATTGTCCGGAAAAATTTGTCTTCGGCATTTTCCCGGACAATTGGTGTTTCAGCCCTTAATTTCTGATTGATCCAAGCACCTTCGGAATGCTCGGTCCGCGAAGTTTTCTATATAATTCCCAGACTTCCGGTGAATATGTTTCCCCTAAAATTGCTCCGGTAAACACTTCGGCGACGAACTCTTTTGGAGCCGTGACGGCATAACTGGATACCTGGGCGGCTGTTTTTTCATCAATTTTCCCTTGTGATGTCTCATAGTTCCAGCCTTTTATAGTGTGGAAAAATTCACCGGCCTGGCGTTCGTGAATGATATGTCCGATTTCGTGGATGATCGTTATTGTCGGCTTATTCAGATTCTGGAGTCCTCTGTCTGATAAAGCAGGAATCCGTGTCGGCGTGATCTTTCTGATAAAAATATAACCTACCGGAGCCCAGTTCGGTCCGCGTGGGAATGCCTCGTTCCGCATACCTCTACATTCAAAGTTTGCGTTTATGCATCTTGGATTCTGATTCGGTTCACGATCTGTGATCAAATAAATGCTTAGATTGGCAGGTATGCGGACTCCGCGGTCGGTAATGAGCTGGACTGCCCTATGAGTTCCGCCGACCTTGACATTGAGATTCGGGTCATCATTGTCGGCATAAATCGTGTAGGATGCACCGCCCTTGTAATTATGGGTATCACTGACCCAATCGGCCTGTCTGATCCCATTGTTGACCCATTCCATCATAAGTTCGACCTTTCTGAGTTTTTGTTCATCGCTGATACCAACTTCCGGAGATGTCCATCTCGCCGTTCTTGTTCCGACAAGAACCATGTCAGCGTCATTATTGTTGTTATTATTGTTATTGTTGTTGTTGTTGTTATTGTTGTTGTTGTTGTTGTTGTTATTATTGTTGCCTCCTGATGAACCCGAGCCGCCGCCCCAGTCGTCCGAATCATCAGAACTGTCTGTTGCATCCGATTCAGAATCAAGACTCTCACCTGCCCGCCATCTTCTTAAAATCTCCTGACTGATGGATTCATTTGTAATAACTCTTTTGACATCCGCAAATAATCTTTGCAAAGCTTGTTCGCGGGTCAGACCTTCGATCTCGGTCGGTTCCCATTTTTCGATGATCGCGTCAATTTTTCGTTCGTCATCTTTAAGAACAGCCATCACTACGTCTTCGCAAAAAAGTATCAAATCATAGGCTGAATTTTCGTTCAGAACCTGATTCGGGTTCGGGGTCGGTTTCGGCTTGACGGTATCGGAAGAGGCCAGAGCCGTCTTATTCGTCGTCACCGTTCCGGCAAGAACACATAATCCGAGGGCGAAAATCAATATGACCAGCTTTAATTTTTCAAACTTAATGTTAGTCAAAATACTTTTACTCCAAGTCAATGCATTATCTTTTACAGCCAAGCTTTTGTTTCTTTTTTCTTTTTTCATGATCTTCTCCTTTCTAATTCATAAAATTCCGTTTTCTATCTACCTAAACGACATACGGATAAGAAAACTGTCATCGTTTGAAATAAAAGTTTTTGGATAACTGACGTTAAGTTCAATGATCTATAGGTGATTGAGCTACCGAAAACCTGATCGTATAAGTAGCATTGCCGCGGCCTGACCCGACGATTATCTTGTAATTTCCGTCGCGGGGCAGTTCGCCCGTCCAGTCGGTGTCGTCCAGAACCAGGTCTTTTCCGTTCGGGGCAAGGATCTGAAAGCTGGCGTTATCTTCAACCGAAGTTATTGAAACGGTCATAAATTGTCCGGCACCGGCTTTGAGATTGTATGTGTCCCGGTCGCCGCGGATGACCGAATTACTGTAGCTTGCCGAGGAGCGGCCTTTTCCGAATCTGACCGTTTTGTTTGCTCCGCCCGCGGCTTCATCCGGCGTCAGCTCGGTAGCTTTGGCGGAAACCTCGAAAGAAATTTCATAAGTCAGATTTCGCGGCGATGAAACGACGATCCGATATCTGCCCGAATCCTCCAATTCGTCGCTGAAATCTCTGACTTCGGTGGTTTCTTCGGCGGCTGAAATTTCCTCTCCGGCGGGATTATAGACGGTAAAACCGGCATCATCCCGGGAAGAATTTATCCCGATGCTCATCGTCTGACCCGCCGAAGCCGTCAGATAATAGGCATGGGTTTCTCCGCCCGTGATGGTTTTTTTATATGTTTGCGAAGTTTTTCCCTTCGCAAATTTCACCGTGGTCGGACTGTTGCCGGTTGTAGATTTATCGGACTCGCCATCAGACGAATCCGTCTCACCGTTCGTTGTTTCATCAATCGTATCAGTCACCACGACATTGGTTTTAGGAGTGTTTTCGGTTGCGGTTTCGTCATCTAAACTGCAAGCGATCGTTAGAAGTAAAGCTAAGATCGCGAGCATTATTAAGTTGTTTTTATTTTTTATTTTCATTAAGTAAAGACTCCCTTAAAATAGACCTTCTATTTACCTAAACGACATTTTGGCAGGAAAACTGTCAATATTTTTGACATTTGGTTTATAATCTTGCCAAAGACTTTTCCCGCACAAGTTTATGGCAAACGAAGACTCAGATCAGATCACGAATCTTCTGATTGATTGGAGCAAAGGAAATGAATATGCGCTCGATCAATTGATGCCGCTCGTTTATGCCGAACTCCGGCAGATGGCTCGCCGCTATATGAGCCGGCAGCCGGCGGGACACACTTTTCAAGCGACCGAACTAATTCATGAAACATATCTGAAGATCGCCGGAAGCAAGGAGCAGAACTGGCAGAACCGT
>JBGTRS010000163.1:0-9035 GCA_041940665.1 Pyrinomonadaceae bacterium
TTGCAATTGATGTTATGTATGTACATACTTCTATTACTGATAATACAAGTATATCAAAAATTCAATCACCAAGAGTTCAATCACCTATTAAACCAAAATTTCGATCACCAAGAAAATCAAAAGTTCAATCACAAATTAAACCAAAATTTCAATTTAATCAAAATCAAAATCAATACTATGATCAAAATCAATACTATGATCAAAATCAATACTATGATCAAAATGAATTTCAACAACAAGGTATGCCAAATTATGATCCAAATTATTATCCAAATTAAAGTAAAACTGACTGTTATAGAGTGGGTTGTTCACCTTTACAAATTCTTACACCAGATGGTAAATGCACGCCTTGTCCTCAAGGCTCCTTTGCAAATCCTATGTGGATAACATGTATTGAAAAAAAGAAATGTGGGCCTTTATCAATAAAATCCTCTGCAGGAATTTGTGTGGATTGTCCTCCATATTTTAAATCTTCTTTGGATAAAAAGATTTAGGGCAAATTTATAATGTCAGATCAAAAGAAATTTCGCCTGACACTTGCTTGCGGCAAAACATTTTTTTAAATACTAACCGCACATAGTCCGGTCAACATAAGTTTTGTTGCCGCTCGAATTGATGTAATAACATCCGCCGCGTGATCCGCGGATGTATTTTTTTTCGGTCGAAGGTCTTTTTTGTTCGGCTTCTTTCGGAACATTGAGCCATCTGGTCACGCCTCCATGATAAGAACAGGTTCCGCTCCGCGTTTTGCTGAAGCTGTATGTTCCGTCCCCGCAGAGTGCCGTTGCTCCGGCGGGTGGCGTTGAGCCGGCTTTTTTGTTTGGCGGAGATGATTTTAAGGATTTCGGCTGGTCTTTTTTGGTTAACTCCGGAGACTTTCTTTTAGTCTCATTCCTTGAAACGACCGTGCCGCTTTTCGGACTTTCCGTATTTCTTTCTTCGGCTGAAACGGTTTCGGCGTTTGCCGCAGGTTCCGTATCTTCTGCTTCATTCGTTCCGTTTTTCCATAGACCGATCTTGGCGGTCCGGGCCTTGGCTTGGGCCTCGTCGTATAAAAGCAGGTCGAACTTGGTCAGAACATTCGTTCCGGCTTGATCTCTTTTTACAAATCCCGATTTCAGCTGTTCGAGATTTATATCCTTTTCATTTATCAGAACCTTGCCGATAAAGACGTCTTTTGCCCGACCGCCCCGGTCCTCTAAATAGACAAAAACCTCCTTCTTTAAGACCATCTGTTCGAGATTTTTCCGTGCCTTCCTGCCGAACTCTTCATCCAATCCCGGAGACTCTATGCCGGCAAGTTTGACCTGGTAGGATATATCTTCGACCTGATCGGAGATCGTCATCCGGTCGCCGCTCGCAACCTCCGTCACCTCGCCGAAAACCGCCCGGATATTGTTGCGGGCGGATTGAGATGATGATGACGAGGTCTCTTTTGCCAAAGGGTTCGCCGAGGCCGGTTCGGTTTCGGCAAAACTTACGCTTTTCTCGGTTTGAAGAAAAAAGCCGGGCAGATCGAAAAGAAATACCAGGCTCAGAAACCCGATCAGCAGAACTCCCGCTGAAAGTACGATTCTCGGAATATTCAATTTGAATTCCTGCGGCGGAGTGAAAGTCATATTTTTTTCTATATCCGCCAGGTCCCAGAACTCCCAGCCACAGGAGCAGACCCGTAACTCTTCATCATTTATCTTTTCACATTGAGGGCATTTTCCGGACATTTCTTATATTCTCCTTTATTCTCAAAACAAATACCGGCTTGAAAGTTTTCCTTTCGGGCATTTTAGTTATCGCAGAGAGATTTATCTTTGACGTATGTTTTGTTACCGTTGGAATTGATGTAGTAACAGCCGCCCCGCGGCCCGCGGATGTATTCCCGGTCTTTTTTCTTTTTGCGGGTCTTTTTATCGCTTTTCCTGTCGGTAGTGCCGCCGGTAGTAGTGGAATTATCTTTTTTGTCATCGTTGCCGCCGTTGCGATGCTCCCACGGTGGTTGCGGATTTTCCGATTTCCATAAACCGATCTTTTCGGTGCGTGCCTTTTGTTCGGCATCGGCGTATTTTTGGCGGCTTTCGGCCGTCTGCTCATCGGCATATTTCTTAAAATGCCAGGCCCAGCCCGCTTCAATCTGCAAGAGGCTGACATCCCGCCCTTGATAATAAACACTGCCGACATAGCGGTCATAAATATCCTTTTTATGAATAACGACGGTAACTTCTTTGCCTGAAATCAGTTTGGTCAGACTTTCCCACGATTCCTTACCGAAACTCTGGTTGTTTTCCGGAGCATCAATTCCCCGTAGACGAATCGAATAGAGTTTGTCGTTGGCGGCTTGCAGGCTGATCGTATCGCCGTCATAGACGGCCACCACCGTCCCTTGCACAAGCGAGATATTCTCATCTACAAAGTCCGTCGGGACAACCGGAACGACCTTCTCCCGCTGATCGGTCTGAGTTGAAATCGTTGTCTTAGAAACTGTCTGAGATAGGCTTTGAGCGGCAGAAATTAAGATAAAAGATACGACAAATAGAAAATAGCTCCATTTCTTTATCATCAATTTATTCCTCCATGGTCAGAAAATATGAGACTCCCCCGGATTCAATTTGCGGACAAGCAACGATAGAGAATTTTTCTTCGAAAAAAGAGAGAAAAATCCCTTTTGCCCTGTTTTTTATTCAATTAGTAATAAGTGGATGCCAAAGTATACCATTGAATTTACGGTTTTCAAAGATTTTTTTTCTGAGGATGTGGTATCTTATTCAAATAAAACAAACTTAACCGGAAGAAGAAAAGAAGGAGAAAAAATGAAGCTCTTGAACTTTTTGTTGCCATTGTTTTTCATACTTTGCCTGAACAGCCTGGTCTTTTCGCAGAGTATTGCCACCGTAACGGCTGAAAATGCCAATCTGCGGGGAACTCCGACCAATAAAGGTAAAATCGTTGATACATTGCCGAAAGATACACTCCTTGAAGTATTTCAGCAGAAGGGCGTGTGGTATCTGGTGCAGGCACAGGATTATGTCGGCTGGATTCACGGCAACATCATTGCTCTGAAAGATTCTGAAGAATTCGCCGATAAGCCGTCCGGTAAAACGGACTTGAAAGATCCGGCTTCGCGAAAGAATAATTCCAACCAGAAAACTTATATACGGGGTCCGCGGGGCGGCTGTTACTACATAAATTCCAACGGTAACAAAACATACGTCAACAGAAGTCTCTGTAATTGAGATCAAAGACGATAAATTTTTCTGCAAAAATTAAGAAGAAGCCGTATCTTCTTGTTTGATCAACTCCGCAGAATTATTTCTCGGGGAATTCACTTCCCTGCTGACCGTGTGCGAATTCATCAAGTTCGCATCGAAAGGTTCGAGCAGTTCGGCGGCTTCCGTTGTGGCGGCGGCGAGCCATTTTTCATAATTTTCGGGAGCGATGATGACGGGCATCCGTTCGTGAATCTTTTGCAATAACTCATTGGCAGTCGTAGTGATGATCGTACAGCTTTCCACCAATTCGCCCGTTTCCCTGTCCGTCCATTCCTCCCATAGACCGCCGAAGCCGAAGATGTTCCTGTTCTTCAAATAAAAATAATGCGGTTGTTTGCCGTCCGCCAGTTTCTCCCACTCGTAAAAACCGCTCGCCGGAATCAGACAGCGTCTTTTTTTATAGGCGTCGCGGAACGAAGCCTTTTCCGATAAAGTTTCCGCCCGGGCGTTGATGAGTTTCGATGCAAACGAATCGTCCTTTGACCAGGACGGGATCAACCCCCATTTCATATCCTCATATTCTCTGACGCCTTCAACGACGCGAATCGCTCCGATAATCTGTGTCGGGGCGATGTTGTAGCTTGTTCGAAAAAGTTTGTCTTTCCCGATATTGACTTCAAATTCTTTTTCGACCGTTTCCTTTTCATTCTTCTGGGTAAATCTTCCGCACATATTTCTAGAACTCCTTAAATCTTTTATGTTATCTGTAAAATCTCTCCGAAATTCGTTGTAAATCTCCGTGATTTTCTCTCGGTCTTCATCCGCCATTTTTTTTCCTGTCTGATGAGTCCGAAATCAATCTTTCCCTTACCGTGTCTTTCTCTGATGATGTCTAAAGCCTTCATCAGACGCTTTTCCCTGATGTGTTCACTTTCGCCGAAAAGACGTTTTGTGTTTGCCTGTTCGGGCTCTAGGCCTAAAAGCAACACGCCGACCTTTTTGTATCTGTAGCCGTCCAGGTAAATCTTTTCAAGCAGTTCTTTCGTCGCTTGTCTCAACTCACGATTGGAGTTGGTCGGAGAGGCAAATCTTTTTGTAACTGAATTACTGTATTGCCGATCATTTTTGCGAAAGCGATTGGTTGTCAGAAAAACCGTCACCGCACTCGCCGAAAGATTCTGTTTCCGCATCTTAAAAGTTGCATTGTCGAGATATGCGTCCAGAGCCTCTTTCATATTCCGGTAATCTTCGACCGGCACGCCGAAAGAACGCGAACAACAGATGTTTTTTTTTACGGGCGGCACGAGATCGAGCGGTAAGCATCTTCTGCCGTTTAGTTCTTCAACGATCCTTGCTCCCGTCACCGTCAGAAGTTTTCTTGCGTGCCGGCGGTCAAGATTTTTGAGATCAAAAGCGTTCTCGATGCCGATCGCTTTTAATTTCTGAACCGAAGCGTAGCCGATGCCCCAAATTTCCTTGAGATCGGTTTCTTTCAAAATTCCGTCAATTCCATCTTTCTCGGATAATTCGAACACTTTGAGATTCTTTTTCTTTGCCAGTTTGTTGGCGACTTTGGCCAAAGTCTTGGTTTCGGCAATCCCGACCGAGACGGGCAAACCCGTCCATTTGTAAATTTTTTCCCGAATCTCCTGCCCTTCGCCGAAATTTATCTTGAGAAACGCTTCGTCAATCGAATAAACTTCCACTTCACCGGAAAATTCTTCCAGAAGATTCATCACCCGCCAACTCATATCGCCATACAAAGTATAGTTCGATGAAAAGACCGCAATATTCTCTTTCTCAACCAACTCCTCGATCTGAAAAAAAGGCTTGCCCATCGTGATGCCCAACTCCTTCGCTTCATACGAACGGGCAATCACGCAACCGTCATTATTCGACAAAACGACGACCGGACGCTTTCTCAGTTCGGGTGCGAAAACCCTTTCGCACGAAACATAGAAATTGTTGACATCAATTAAAGCGATCATTGTTTTTTGGGTAATCGGTAATAGGTGATTATTGGTTTGTTTTTTCTCATATAATGACAATCAATAACTGCCAATTACTAATCACCTGTTACTCAAAAGCTCTGAATCGAATGGATCACCTTGCCCCAGATCTCAAAATCACAAAACTCCGTGATCTCGATATTCTCATATTTCGGATTCTCGGATTCCAGATAGATCGAACCGTCATCGGTAAATCTGAGCCGCTTGACGCATAATTCATCGTTGATGCGAGCGATGACGATATCCTTATCTTTGGTTTCTTCCATCCTGTCCACGACCAGCAATTCGCAAGGATTTATCAGCGGCTGCATCGAATCATTGATAACCCTGACGTAAAAGGTCGTCGAAGGATGCTTGATCAGTTCGCGGTTCAGATCGATCCGGCCCTCGATATAATCTTCCGCCGGAGACGGAAACCCCGCACAGACCCGCGACATCACCAGCGGAATCCGCAAATGCAGAACGGTCTTGTGCAAATAGATTTGAGTTTCAGACTTGAGCATAAGCCGATGAAAACCGTTTCCCTGAAAACAAAAAGAATGTTACATCTATGCAACAATGTATAACACAAGACACGGCACAATGTCTAGGAATTTGCGGTTTTTGAAGGAATGTAATTTTATCGAAAGAGAGTATCCGTGAGAAAATCCAAACTATTCACCAAATTTAAAATGCTCCCGGCAGGATTTGAACCTGCGGCCTTCCGCTTAGGAGGCGGACGCTCTATCCTACTGAGCTACGGGAGCCAGGCAATTTTGGATTTTGGATGTGTCAAGATTTTACACGTCGTAATTCAACAGCGAACTGATTTCGTAACCGTTCAATCTTTCCCGGCCGTTCAGGAAATCTAGTTCGACGACAAAAAGAATCTTGACGATCTTGCCGCCGACCTTCTCGACCAGATCGGCGACCGCCCGGGCCGTTCCGCCGGTGGCCAGCAGATCGTCAATGATCAAAACGTTATGACCGTCGCCGACGGCGTCGCGGTGCATCTCGACCGTGTCCTGTCCGTATTCGAGATCGTAGGAAACCGAAACTTTTTCCCAGGGGAGTTTGTTCGGTTTGCGAACGGGAACAAAACCGGCATCCAATTGATAGGCGACGGGCGTTCCGAAGATAAAACCGCGGGACTCGATGCCGATGACGGTGTCGATTCGCTGGTCTTTGACCTCGTTGACCAATGCGTCAATCGTTTGTTTAAAGCCGTCGGCGTCCTGCAGGAGCGTCGTTATATCGTAAAAATTGATGCCCGGTTTCGGAAAATCAGGCACTTCGCGTATAAGTTTTTTAAGATGTTCCATAGTTAGATTTTAGATTTTGGATCTTAGATTATTTTTGAAAAAAACAACCGCAAATCCAAAATCGCAAATAACTTACCTTTCAATTCTAAATGTCGGGTAAAGGTCAGTTGGTTCTAAAACGATCTCTTCGATCTCCTCGACTCTCGCATAAACCGGACCAGTCAAAAGATCTTCATAAAAGGCTTTGATATCTTCTTCAAAGCCTTCGGCGTAGGCCTCGACCCGGCCGTCCTCCAGATTTTTAACGTAACCGACAACCTGATGTTTGGCGGCGGCCCGCTGTGTAAAAAATCTGAATCCGACCCCTTGGACAAGGCCTTTGATAAAGTATTTCCGGGCAATCTTCATAAAAAAGTTCAGGGTTCAGAGTTTAGAGTTCAGAGTTCGTAAAATATAAAATGATACCGTAATTAATGTCTTAACTTTGAACCCTGAACTCTAAACCCTAAACTCTTAACCAAGCGAATCCAAGCAATCCGCTAAACTTCTCTGCCGGCACGTGTAGATCGGCATTCCGCGTAAAGTGAATTTGCTGGCCGGAGTTTGGCGTAATTCCTCGGCCAATGCCAGAAAATCTTTCGGCTCGTCGGTTTCAAAACTGATCAGATATTCCTGTTCGCTGAAACCGAAAGCGTGCGTCAGATGAATCTTGATATTCGGAAACTTCTGCCCGACCATAAAATTTTCCTTGATCAGATTGTCGCGTTCTTCCTCCGTCTTGTCATACCAATCGCTGTGTTTGGTGCAGGGGTAGAGAAAATGATATTTTTTTCCGCCGGCGATGACGTGAAAACGGTCTTCCGCCTTTTCATTTTCCGCGACGGGCGAAATGAACATCATTTTTCTCGTGACGGACAGATAATTATCCGCCGTTTCGAGAAAACTCCCGAGATTCGTTCGGTAAAGTTTGGCGGTCATATCCTGAATCGAATCGAGCGATGTGCCGACCCGCCAGAACATCAGATCGGCTTTCGAGTCAAAACCGACCAGCGAGTATGAAAAAAGCAGAAGTTCTTCGCTGAATTCTCTGAAAACCTTCTGAAATTCGGACTTAAAAACCTTTTTTGTCTCCTTGTTCAGTTTCCGCCACTCGGGATTGATGCGGAGAAACATAAAATTTACGAACTGCTTTTCGATGATCGGAAATTTATGAGGCTTGGTCTTTTCCGAAACAAGCCGCAAACCGCCTTTTTCGGAATCTTCTTTTTCTAAATCAACTAACTCCATAAAAATTTTCTTTGTTTTTCATATTCTTGAGCTACAGGTTTTCGAAACTTTTCGGGTTTATTGTGCCAACTTTTTCGGGTATTGTCCAAAGTCATTTGATAGAAAAAAGCCGGAAGAAAGGTTCCGGCTTTTTTGTGTGGTTTTTTTGTAAAAACCTCCCCTTATCCCATAAAACCCAGATCGGAAGTCGGAAAATTATTGATAAACGGAAAGACGATCGGCAATTCCTGTTCGTTCAAGCCGAACCAACGGGCCAAGGTGGCGGCATACATTTCGACGGAAACGGTCGGAATAAAGCGTCCGCGTTGGCTGACGTCGTCATCGCCGCCGTTGATCAAAGTCGGCAGGATCGAACCGTTGGAAGTCGGCCGGCCATAAAAAGTTCCGCCTAAAACGGCATCGCCGATGACAAAATGATGGCCGCCCCAGGCGTGGTCGGAACCGACCGTCGCACCGACGCTTCCGGGATCGAAAGTTCTGGCAAAATCGGACATCGTGAAAACCGTCACCTGCTGAGAAATTCCCTGGGCGATCATTTCGTCATAAAATGCTTTTACGGAAAGGCTCAGATCACGCAGAAGCGTTGCATGCCGCGAAAGTTGTCCGGTGTGCGTGTCGAATCCGCCGATCTCGACAAAGAAAACCTGGCGGCTCATATTCAGAGCGGTGCGGAATTTCATCAATTTGGCGACCTGTGCCAGCTGGTTGCCGAGTGTCGAATTCGGAAACGCCGCCGTCAGGGTCGGATTGGTGTTGAGCTGTTCGCTGACATTGACGGCCTGCTGGGTTAAAAATCCCGCCGCTTCAATGAGAGTCTTGTCAATATCTTCGCCTCTGATCAAACTCATGGCATTTTTGCGGGCAATTTCGTCCTTTCCAGCTCCAAACCCTTCCAATCTCAAAACCTCATTGAGCGGCGTCGGTGCTGATTCGATGATCAAAGGCGAGGTCGTAGTGCCGCTGCAAAAAACGGTCGCTCCGTTGATCGAGGAAACCATCGGAATCGCTCCGCCCGCATTCAAGATTGATGTCCGGTCGGCGAGTCGGCCGCCCCAGCCGGTCGTCGAATTCGTGTAGGCAATGGCGGTTTCAAACTGCGTAACCTGATTTGAATGCGAAAAAAGCGATTCGGGACGCAAACCGCCGTTGAAATATTCAAATTTCGTCAAAGGCGTGACGAGCGTTCCGACGTTGCAGACGACGGCCGCTTTGTTCTGATTAAAAAGTTCCTGAATTTCCGTCAGGCTCGGATGCAGACCGAATTCGAGATTCGGCGTCGCCGGCAGGATCGGCAG
>JBGTRS010000164.1:0-9024 GCA_041940665.1 Pyrinomonadaceae bacterium
CTCGGTAATTTAATACAGGTCGTGCAAGGCGAACAGACGCGCTTGTTTACTTACGGCAGTCTTTCGCAGCTTCTTTCGGCAACTAATCCCGAAAGCGGAACTTTTCAATATACATACGATAACAACGGAAATCTGTTGACGAAAACGGATGCGCGGGGCGTTTCGACCGCCTATACATACGACGCGCTCAATCGGGTAACGCTTAGAAATTATTCCGATTCCACACCGGATATTTCATATTTTTATGACGATCCGAATGTGCCGTTTTCAAACGGCAAATTGACGAAGGTTTCGTCTTCGGTTTCGGAAACGCTTTATACGGCGTTTGACGCGGATGATAATGTTTTGAGCAGTCGGCAAATTACGGACGGGCAGATTTATGATTTCGGTTATACATATAATCTGAACGGTGATTTGCTGACGCAGACTTATCCTTCGGGAAAGGTCGTCAAATATGATTACAGCAATGACGGCGATCTGGCACAGGTCAGTAATTTTCAAACTCAAAAAGTTTATGCCAATTCGTTCGGCTATACGGCGCACGGGCAGGTTGAAAAACTGCGTTTGGGCAACGGGAAATGGGAAACGACGAAGTTCAATTCGAGTTTGCAGATCACGGAAATCGGACTCGGACATTCGGCGACCGATACGGGATTATGGAAAACGAATTACGAATACGGCGAATGGGAAAACGAAGTCATCAATCAGGTAAAAAACAACGGTAATCTCGCGCGGCAGACGATCACCGTGCCGACTATCGGAACGGCGACCGGATTTACCGCCGTGCAGGTTTACGATTATGACAAACTCGACCGTTTGAAATCGGCAACCGAAACGGTTTCAGGAGTCGAGAAATGGAAACAGGCGTTTAACTACGACCGTTTCGGCAACAAGCGGTTTAATATGGCAGGCACGACGCTTCTGAGCGTTGAATCGAATGTGCCGAAGATTGCCGATCCCGAAATCCTGCCGACGAACAATCAATACAAAGCCGATCAGGATAATGACGGCATTAACGATTACCTGTATGACGCATCGGGCAACATCACGAAAAATGCCAAAGATCAGACTTTTACATACGATGCGGAAAACCGGCAAACAACGGCTGTTGGCAGCAATCTGTCAATGAGCTATGCTTATGACGGGAATGACAAGCGCGTCAAGACATTCAATGCGATTACGAATCAAACAACCGTTTTCGTTTATGACGCAAGCGGAGACCTTGCGGCGGAATACACGATAAATGTTCCCGCACCGCAAAATCCGACGATCAGTTATTTGACAGAAGACGCTTTGGGAAGTGTCCGAGTAGTTACAAATTCTTTCGGAGAGATTAAAGCACGACGCGACTTTCTGCCGTTTGGTGAAGAACTTTTCGCAGGAATCGGCAACCGGAATCTGAATCAAAAATACTCTGCTAACGCGGATGACACGCGCAAGAAATTTGCGACTTATCAAAGAGATGTCGAAACCGGACTTGATTACGCTCAGTCGAGATATTACTCGCCGATGCAAGGCAGATTTACATCACCGGATGAATTCAAAGGCGGACCCGATGAACTGTTCGATTTCGAGGAAGACGCTTCGGATAATCCGACGTTTTATGCCGATCTGGAGAATCCGCAGAGCTTAAATAAGTATCAATATACTTACAACAATCCTTACAAATACAATGATCCGACGGGACATTGTCCGCCTGCTTGGATTTGCGCTGCCCAACAGTCACGTCCACTTTTAGACGCACTTGCAAGAAACGCTGAGAGGGTTCTTCAAGGAGCGGCGGTAATCGCTACGACGGTGGCGGCGGCAAATGCTGGAAGTACAGAGGGCGACCCGTCATGTCGCGGGTGTACCAGTTCTCAGCGGATGGGGCAATCGCTGATGAACAAGAATTCCAATTCCGGCAATAAGAGTTCGCAAACACAAGGGCAAGCCAACACACAAGCCAGCGGTTCGATGAGCGGTGGTTTGGGCGGTGGTAATAAAAATTTAAAAAGAGGTCGAGATTCTGAAAAACGAGTGTTAAAATCCCTTAAACAGAAAAAGAATACAAAAAAAGTAAGCACAAAGGAAGGAAATTCAATTCCTGATTTTCAAAATAAAAAACAAATAGGAGAAATAAAAGATACTAAAAAAGTTTCCAATACGAAACAAATGCGAATACAACGTGGTGCTGCAAGGAAAACTAAAAGACAACATGTTGTAGTTACAGGCAAAAAGACTAGGGTTTCAAAGCCTATGCAAGAAAGTGGATCGAAAATAATTAGGCGTGATGATTTAGGTCCAAGACAATAAATTTTATACAAATGAACGAATATATTCTTGACGTAAGAACGAATAAAAATTTAGGCGAAGCAACATTTATAAGTGTTTTGTTGGCAGCTTGGCGCAACGATATTCATCCAAATTTGCAAGTTGAGTTTTTCGGTCTCGGCGAACCAATTCGCCAGAGTTTTAACGAGAAAGGAGTTGAATGCGCGACAGAAACTTGGATTGAAAACGGAATGGGCTTGATGTTAAAACGCAAAAGTCGTCATAAATTTGTAGCAGACATTGATTGGCGAGAAGAAAAAGGATTAGATCAGCGTCCTTTTCCTTGGTCTTGTAGGGTTTGGCTAGATAGAAAGGCAGGAGATAATTTAGCGTTAGAATTTTTCAGGTTTTTAATAAAATATTTTGAACCGGCATTTGGACATCTTTCCACGGCAAATCAAGACCGAAGTAAGCATTTTGTTTCAGTAGAAAGTTCTGTGGGAAGTATAGAGCAATACGTTGGTTTGGATATTGAGGATAAACTACCGGGAATTTATTGGATAACATATTTTGGTGATTGGGCAGTTGAACGAATTGGCGAAAGGAAATTTGATTCCTTATCTTTTGCAGAATGTGAAAAAACTAACAGTGGAATTCTACTAAGAGCATATCCCTCATCAGAAGAAATCGGGTCAAAAACTGCCAATGAATCTGAAAATCTTATATTACAGCACCTCGGAAAGTCTCACTTCTTTAACAAATCTCTTTTCGACCTAGATTCACTCTTATTTGATTCGGAAACAGAAACTCTTATTAATGAAAAAGTCAAAGAAATAAAATCTCAGCGGCAGTAAAACACAATCTTGGAAACAGGCGTTTAACTACGACCGTTTCGGCAATAAGCGGTTTAATCTGGCAGGCACGACGCTTTTGAGCAGTGAATCGAATGTGCCGAAAGTTGCCGATCCCGAAATCCTGGCGACGAACAATCAATACAAAGCCGATCAGGACAATGACGGCATCAACGATTACCTGTATGACGCATCGGGCAACATCACGAAAAATGCCAAAGACCAGAATTTTACATACGATGCGGAAAATCGTCAGACTTCGGCTGTTGGCAATAACCTGTCAACCAGCTATGCTTATGACGGGAATGATAAGCGCGTCAAAACATTCAATTCTTTAACAAATCAGACAACGATTTTCGTTTATGATGCCAGTGGAGATTTGGCGGCGGAATATACAATCAACACGCCACTACCAACGAATCCGACGATCAGTTATTTGACAGAAGATGCTCTTGGTTCGGTAAGAGTAGTTTCTAATTCTTTCGGTGAAGTTAAGGCACGACGGGATTTCTTGCCGTTCGGTGAAGAAATCTACGCCGGAATCGGCAACCGGAACACGAATCAAAAGTATTCGGCAAATACCGACGACATCCGCAAGAAATTTGCGACGTATCAGCGCGATGTTGAAACCGGATTGGACTATGCTCAGTCGCGTTATTATTCTTCGATGCAGGGACGCTTTACAAGTCCAGACGAGTTCAAAGGCGGACCCGATGAACTTTTTGATTTCGAGGAAGACGCAACTGATAATCCGACGTTTTACGCCGATCTGGAAAATCCGCAAAGTCTAAACAAGTAAAAATGAAATCAATTCAACCAATAGTAATGTTTATGGAACTATTTCTTCTTTAAATTATAATGGAGAAAACTTGAAACGCTTTACCTTATCGCAACCACTGCCACAAATTTGGATTACTTTTTCGGAAAATGAAGACACACCTGAAATGAATAAGACCAAAATAGAAGTTTCAGAGGATGCCAGGAAAATTTTGTATGAACATTGGAAAAAATCTTTAGAATTTCGTTATATAACTGAAATTGAAGGAGTTTCAAAAGACGATGATTATCGAAACAAGGCTGCTGCACTCTTAAACTCTACTATAACGACAGAAAATTTACTTTTAAAAACCCCCATTGATACTGGAAAAGTATCAAGAAACTTTTCAGCAAATGAGGCAAGTCAACTTGTAATTGTCATTAGAGATAAAGCAGATGAGGTAATTAGTGAAATTAAGTATATTCAAAATCAAAAGAGCGAAGTAAATGGCAATAAGTAATAGTTACTTGTATCTTGATCATTCATAACTGTCATCAATGACTCTTAGTAAACATAAACAATTTACTAGAGGACTGATTATCTCGCATCACGATTATATGGTATTCGGCTCGGACATCACTCAAACTATCGGCAATGTCGGCGGACGCACGACACAGCAAGGATTTAACTCCGCAGACGATGTGAGAAAGCAATACACCGGATACGAACGCGATGACGAATCGGGATTGGATTTTGCACAGGCGCGATATTACAACTCGAATCACGGCAGATTCACATCGGTTGATCCGTTGACAGCATCAGCCACAATCAGAAATCCACAGACTTTTAATCGCTACAGCTATGTTCTGAACTCGCCGTATAAATTCGTTGACCCGTTGGGTTTGATTTCCGTAGATACAGGTGCGTGCGGTAATCGTTGTAAAAATTGGGGCGGTGGCGGCGGTGGTTTTGTCGGACTATACAGCACTAACGGTCAAACCATTGGGATTGGATACCGGAATGAAGGCGCAGGTCCGGTTCCTCAATCTGCTGAACATCCACCGAATGCTTCTCAAGGAACTCAAGGGGAAACTCAACAGCAGGATCAAGAAGCGCAACTTCGCTCTCAGTTTCCAACTCTTGATCAACCTGACGGAAACACTGTAAATCTAGCTCTAATGGATGCCCGAAACGCAGTAAGTCCGGCAGCCGCGTTTGGTGCTATTCTTACAATGAAGTATAGAAGCGCCGGAGATACGACAACCCCAAGTCAGGCTCTCGAAAGTATTTCAGCTTCGACAGCATCAAGCATTACTGTTACCCGCGATGCTAATGGACAAGTTACAAATGCTACTGTTGCTGAAAACGCAGTTTATGATGGCAGAAGATCAACTCTTATGGTTGATGATGATAATAATCCCAATACACCCGATATAACCGTTAGCCAGTTTTTCCAAAATAATCCTACAGTAAATGCTATTACCTATGCTGGATATATTTTTGTCGGTCAAGGTTTTTTCAATCAAAATGCTGATGGCAGGGCAAAAAGCATGGTACATGAGGGGGTGGTTCACAAGGGATTTAAGAGGAGTGATACGGAATTTGGAGCAACAAGAACCGAAGGTTCGCGTGCCATAAATGCAGTAATTGACAGGTATTATATAAGACGCGATCCAGTTATTATTAATACCGCTCCTACGTTGCCTTCAACGACAATTGTTCCCAGAACACCGTAGATGAAAATTTATCAATAAAACCCTCTGGAGGAAAAATGAAAAATGAAAAATAAAAAATTAATAATTCTTTCTTTTGTCCTATGCTTTGCTTCTTTAGCTAAAGCTCAAGATTTACAACCAACCGAGGTTTCTGTTACTAGTTGGAAAAAAGGTACGGAAAAAATTACTGAACAAACTTTGCGAATTAAATTAACGCCCCAAAATCCAGATTATGAAAAAAATATATTAAGTTATTCAGGTAAAACTTACAGACTTCTTGTTATACCGGATTATAGTAAAAGTCTGAAAGGTAGAAATTGGAAGGTGGAACTTCGTGAGGTTTATTTTGATGAGAACGGAAATAAGCAAATCCTTGGCGATGATTTACTTTTTGTGGAACGTCCGGGCGAGGTTGGAGATAATTTTCCAAGAGAAAATTTTATAGCTTACTTTTATCCAAATGAACAAAATAGAATACTAATTAACGGAATGCCTTGGGTAGAAGGAAAAAAACCATTGTATCCTTTGAAAGTAGTGAGAAACATTCATGTGGAGAATTTTCTTGTTACTCTCAGAACAGGAGATGTAAAATTTAATGAAAAGGAAAATAACAATATAGATTCTTTTGAGATTTTCGTTGAATTCAATAATCCAGACAAAATTACTAACCTGAATCGTTTTCTTTCGGCTGATGAAAAATCCCTATATTGTAAGCAAAACCAATTTGACCGAAACTCGGCTCAATTAAAAACAAATTTTTAATAATCATGACACCGGACATCACGGAAACGATAGGAAATGTCGGCGGCAGAACGACGGCGCAAGGATTTAATTCCGCAGATGAAGTTCGCAAGAAATACACCGGATACGAGCGCGATGACGAAACGAAAGAACGAAGCGACGAAGCGGGATTGGATTTTGCACAGGCACGTTATTACAACTCGAATCACGGCAGATTTACCAGTGTTGATCCGTTGACGGCATCAGCCACAATCAGGAATCCGCAAACTTTTAATCGTTACAGCTACGTTCTCAATTCACCTTATAAATATACCGATCCGTTGGGATTAATCGCTTCTGAACCTAAAAAATATAAGAATGGCGGAAAAGTTGATCTCAGCTCTATGGGCGGAAATTATTTAGAAACATCCACTGAGTTAAGTTATCAGTTAAGAAAGCAACAGCCTGAACTACCGCCACCGCCGCCGCCGCCGTTAAAAGTCAAAAATGCCACGGAAAGAACACGCGAAGAAAATATTCGCCAGTTGTTTCATCACTTGCGTAAATTCGGTTTTTAGATTATTTTTTTCAGTTATAAGCTGACAAATGCAAATTTGCTGAAATAATCGAATGTATCTTTTTACAAATGGAGATATAAAAATGATTAGCATTCCAATCCCGGTCAAAGATAACTTTCTGACGTTTTTCTCTTTTCTTGTTTTGTTCGGATTCTTTTTTTCGGCGGCTTTAGATATTCAGGCACAGTCCGCAGAAAACAACTCCCCGATTCCACTGCCTTCGGAAGAAAAATTCGAGCCGCTCGACGGCTTGATGGAGCAGAGTTTTAGGGCTACACAGCAAACGGAAGTCGAATCTGAAGCAAATCATTTTATCACTATTTACAATGCGGACGGCTCAATTTGGTATCAATACAGCAACCGGGGAAGTGATGAGTTCTATTTCGCCAAACAGCCGCATCCCGATTTCAAACCTTATGACAAAAATAACCAAAGGTTGCTGCCGAGAGTCAAAGGAAAATCCAAGCATTGGTATGAGGTGGTCGTCAATGAAGAAACCCAAGCCGTCAAATATATGCTTATTTCCGACCGGGCAGCCGGATATGTGTCTCTTGAATATTATGTCATGAAATACTCCGACATTCGTTTCAATCCCGAGAAAAATCCGGTGCGTGAGAAACCGGAAGGAAGTGCCGTCAAGGCACTTATGAACGAAGGTGACCGTTGCCGACCGTGGGAATTTTCGGGCGACTGGGTCAGCGTTTATTGCAAGGGAAAAGAAGACAACTACGGCGGCTGGCTCAGATGGAAAAAAGGCAGAGATATTCTGATCGGCTTCATCCTGAATAACCGCGTCGTTCCCGAACAGTAGTAATTACTCAATTTTTTAGTTTTTATCTCAATTGTCGAATACATTTATCATAATCCGCAGGCGCGGTTTGACACCTACGGCAATCAATACGAAGCGATTGACGCAAAAGGTATTTCGACGACAACTACATTCGATTCCGTCTATTACGCATTTCCGATTCAGGTAACATCAGCCGTTGCCGATCCGAACGGCACACATGGCTCGAATACGCCGTTCATCACCACAGCAACATTCGATCCGGTAACCGGGCTTCCCTTAACGACAACCGATGCCAACGGCTTGAAAACTGAGATCGAATACGATTGGAACACTCTGCGACCGATCAGGACAAAAACTTTTTACGGCGAAAACCAAGTCGGAAGTGAAGCGGAAACGATCTATAACGATCAGGCGAATAACTACTGGGTAAAAAACCGCGCTCAGATTGATACAAACAAATGGGCAGAAAGCATCACCTATTTCGACGGTTTAGGTCGCGCTTACAAAGCGGAAGAAATCAACTCGGAAGGCAATATTTTTGTCGAAAAGGAATTCGACGCGGAAGGTCGCGTCAAGCGTGTTACGAACCCGTTTCGGGCAAATGAAACGAAGCAGTGGACGACGAATGTTTATGATAATGCGAGCCGAATCAAAGAAGTTCACCTGCCGGACGGCGCGAAGGTCATCACCGATCACGGCGTTTCCACGTCGGGAGTTATCGGCGTTACGAAACAGATCACCGATCAGGCGGGCAAGAAACGCAAAGGCATCTCGGACGCTCTCGGCAGAATGATTCGCGTCATCGAAGACCCGGACAATTCAAATCTGAATACGGATTATGTTTTCGACACGCTTGGAAATTTACGGAAAACTATTCAGGGCGAGCAGTCGAGATATTTTACATACGATTCGCTCGGTCGTCTGCTCTATGCCAAACAGCCCGAACAGGAAGCGAACACGGCATTTTCATTCACCGATCCGATCACGAATAATTCCGCGTGGTCGGTGAAATACGAATACGACGACAACGGCAATATCACGAAAACGACCGATGCGCGAGGCGTTTATGTGCAAGGCGTTTATGACAATCTGAATCGTCTGAAAACGAGAGATTATTCCGACACCACGCCGGACGTAACTTTCTATTACGACGGCAGAGGTTTGCCGTCAATTCCCGATTTCTCGAAAGGCAAAACGACGAGAGTTGCATCGAGCGTATCGGAAACCAGATATACGAGTTTTGATAATCTCGGACGGCTTTTAACACATCAGCAAATCACGGACGGGCAGACTTACAACACGAGTTATCAATACAATCTGTCGGGCGCATTAGTGCAGGAAACTTACCCGTCGGGAAGAA
>JBGTRS010000165.1:0-8950 GCA_041940665.1 Pyrinomonadaceae bacterium
GCTGTCGGCATCCGCTTTGGCCATCGTTTCCATATCCTCACGCAATTTTGACCGCAGATCATCCAAAGTTTCAAAACCCTCGTCGAGACTCTTTACCCAATCGTCATCGAGTTCCGGCAACTCGACCGTTCCGACCGTCTTGACCTTCGCCTTATAATTGACGGTTCTTCCGGCAAGTGCGGGCGATGAGAATTCATCCGGGTATTCGACCGTAAATTCCTTTTCATCGTCAGTTTTTACGCCGACCAGATTTTCCGTAAAGGATTTTTCGATCAGTTCATCACCAAGTTGGACTTCCAGATCATTGACCTCGATCGGTTCGGCATCTTCTTCATCGGTAAATGTCCCGACCAGATCAACGATGACCATATCGCCGTCCTTTGAAACCCGGTCTTCGACCGGAATCAGGGTAGATTCCTGTTGACGGCGTTCTTCGATGATGTTCTCGATCTCTTCTTCATTGACAGGACGCACGCGGCGGGTCGCTTCCAAACCTTCATATTCCGGCTTCGGAACATCCGGCATAACCTGGATATGAACGCTGAAAACGAGCGGTTCGGAACCGTTGACCTTGACGTTTTCCGCATTATCGAGATGCAGATGCGGTTCGGTTAGAGGCTGCAGTTCGTGTTCCTGAATCGCCTGCGTGACAACCGGCGGCAGGATTTCCTGAATAACGTCCTGTTTGATCTCTTCCTTAAAACGCATCCGGATCACATCAAGCGGAGCGAGTCCTTTGCGAAACCCCGGAACCTGTGCCTTATTCGCGTATTTTTTACTGACCGAATCATAAACCTTGCGGACATCGTCCGGGTCTATCTCGATTCTGATCTCCTTCTCCGTTGCGGAAATTTCTATTAATTCTGTGTTCATCTGATAAAGTTTTTGTTAAATAATTTCAGCCCGCTTTTGCTTGCGAGCCGTTTTTTGAAAATTTGTTTTTGATATTTCTGCTGATTTAAGAATATGAAAAAAAATCAAAAAATCCGAATTCTAAATCTCAAAATTGATGGATGCCGAGGGCGAGACTCGAACTCGCACACCATCGGTACTAGTTCCTAAGACTAGCGTGTCTACCAATTTCACCACCTCGGCATTTTTTATTTCATTTTCAACAATTTGAATTTATCGGATTAGTCCAAGAATGTCTAGCAGGCAAAATAGCGGTGAATAGCAATATGTCAGCGGTCAGTTGGATTTTGTCTTTTTATCCTCTGAAATTTTCCGTTCATTACTTATCCAGAACCTTTCGTTTATATTCTTCCAAAGCCCGGTCGGCGTTTTCCAATTCGCTGATCGCAGTCGGTTTCTTTTCTTCCAGCTTCGGTGTTTCTTCATCGCCCCCGCTCAAAAAAAGTTTATAGCCGACACCGGCACCGATGGCGATCAGTCCGATCCAAAACGCATACCAGAGAAGACTGGCGACGACTCCCAAAAGCCAGAATAAAAGATAAGCTCCGACTCCGATTGCTAACAAAAGTAAAATTAACTTTAATATTTTCATTTTAACTAATTACGCTCCAATTCTTTGATCAGTTCATTTAAGTTCTCTTTTTCATACACATTGATACCGAATAATTGAGCTTCGTTATTATCATTTGTGATTACGGCGATATGCAGAATATCTTCAGTTTTGTCAAATTCCCCCTCGTATAAAAAATGAACAGCCCGTTCTTTTGCACTAAATAAACGGACTTTTGATTTGACCATTTTTTTTGTTTTTATTTTCCCAAATCTTTCCTGCATCTGCGAGAGAATTTTCCCTACTTCGCCTTTGTTTTGTTGATCTTTGATGGATTGGTGAAAACTTTCGTAAAGTTTATCATTATTGTTTTCATTATAAAGTTTTATGACTTCCTCGACCTTCGGTGTCGCCAATTTTATATCATCTTTATAGTAGCGGGGCTTGATCGAAAAATTACACCCCAAAGAACCTATCAGGAAAACGATTATTAAAATAAGTGAGCGGTTTGTTCTTTTTTTCATATTTGCCTCGCGTTGTGAATATTTTCTCAGCTTATCGTATAATTCAGTTCCATAAATTTCAATCTTTTCGAGGAAAAAATTTTGACCTTTCAAATGTTACCAGCTAAAGAAGTCGCCGAAAAAATAGATGCCGAAATTTCCGGTGACGTTGAAACGAAAATTTCCGACGTAACGCACGATTCGCGTCAGGCGAAAGAAGGAACGCTTTTTGTTGCCATCCGGGGTTTAACGATGGACGGTCATCGGTTTGTTGACGACGTGATGCGTCGCGGAGCGTCCGGCGTCATTTCGGAACTTAACCGGCCCGAAAATTTTCAAGGCGTTTGGCTGAAAGTTCCGGACGCGAGAAAAGCCCTCGCCCACTCCGCCGATGTGATTCACGCCTCGCCCTCGAAAGATCTGAAACTCGTCGGCATCACCGGAACCAACGGCAAAACGACGACGACCTATCTGGTTTTGGCTCTGGCGGAAGCCAACGGCGAGAAAGGTGCGATGCTGACGACGGTCGAATACCGCATCGGCACTGAATCGCAACCCGCTGTCCGGACGACGCCGGAAGCTTCCGACACGCAGAGATTTTTGCGGGAAGCCGCAGAAAAAGACTGTGATATGGCAGTGATGGAAACCTCGTCCCAGGCGATTCACCTCAGACGTTGTGACTGGCTGAAATTCAAAGTCGCCGTTTTTACGAATCTGACCCGCGACCATCTCGATTATCATCATACGATGGAAAATTATTTTGACGCGAAAAAGGAGTTGTTCGACGGACGTTTGGGCGAAAAGCCGGATTCATCGGTCATCAATGTTGACGATGCGTGGGGTTTGAAGCTCGCCAACGAATTAAAATCAAACGGTCAACGGGTCGTCACTTTTGCTCAAAATAATCAGGCCGATCTGACGGCTGAAAACATCGAGGTTTCCCTTTTAACCGGAACTTCATTTTTGCTCAATACTCCCGCCGGTCAAAAACGGATAACTTCCCCGCTCGTCGGCAAGCCGCATGTTTACAATATGCTTTCGGCGACGGCGACGGCTCTCGAACTCGGTTATGATCTCGATAAAATTCAGTCAGGATTAAAAATCTGTATCGGAGCTCCGGGGCGGTTTGAACGGGTTGAACACGGAGGCGATTTTGCAGTCGTCGTTGACTACGCTCATTCGGACGATGCCCTTTTGAACGTCCTGAAAACGGCAAGAGATTTAACCAACGGCCGGATCATCACGGTCTTCGGCTGTGGCGGCGACCGTGACAAAACCAAACGCCAACCGATGGGCGAAGTGGCCGGAAACCACAGCGATCTCGTCATCTTGACTTCCGATAATCCGCGAACCGAAGACCCGCTCGAAATCATCCGCGGCATCGAAACCGGATTAAAGGAAACTGATTGCCCGTATCTGGTCAATTCCGACCGACGCGAGGCGATCCATCAAGCCGTCTCTAAAGCAAAGGCAAAAGATGTCGTCATTATCGCCGGAAAAGGTCACGAAACATATCAGATCATCGGCAATGATAAATATCACTTTGATGATCGCGAAATTGCGAAAGAGGCGTTGGACAATTTGGAAGGATAAGATTTATCCGCCGCCTGATTTTTTACAAACTTTTCAAACCTATGTAACTTACTTTTCACAAAGTTTCGAAACAATCGAAAGGTATGTTTGAAACATTTGCAAGAAAAGCCGGTTTTCTGTATCTGCTCTCGATCTGCGGTTCGAGTCTGGCAGTTTTATGTTTGATCGAAGCGGTTGGTTGGGTCCGCGGGAGGATTTTGGCACGTTGGCACGTTCGTACACACAAACAGTTTTAATCCAACGAGTTAATCAACTTGGCTAGAAAGTCGTGTTGGGCGTTGTTTATTTCGACGAACCGCAAACCGAAGCCGATCTCGTAGACGTGATTGATGACCCTGCCCCAGAATTGAACTTTTATCCCGTCACCTATGGGGATGAAGAGATTGATCCGTTCACCGTCGTCAACCTCGCCGGAACAGAGAACGAAACAGCCTTTCATACTTATATCGCTGATCGTTCCCTGTTGTCTGCCGACCTTGCCTTCCCATTCAATATCAATGTTCACGGTGTAGCGTTTTTCCGCACGCCTCTCGTTGCCTGTTCTTCTGTCTTTAATCATCGATTTCTTCGGTTTCCATATTTCTGTTTCTATAGATCAAATAAAAATAAACGGGTATTCCCAGAGCAATCAATCCGAGTCCACGGAGAGAATTGAAGGGATTAGAAATAACGGTCGTGACCAAAAGCCAGGTCGCCACGAGAATAAATAAAATCGGAACATACGGATAACCGAATGCCCTGTAGGGCCTTTCCAGATGCGGATATTTCCGGCGGAAAACAAAGATGGAAGAGGTGACGAGAGCGTAAAATATCCACGAACCGAAAATGACGTAATCGGTCAAAGTGTCGAACGAACCGGACATGGCCAAAAGACACGCCCAGACTCCTTGAAAGATAAGGGCGATGACCGGAACCCTGGTGGCCGAAAGTTTGCCGAAGGATTGGAACATCATTCCGTCCTTGGCCATGGCGAACGGAACTCTCGCCCCCGAAAGGATCGAAGTATGCAATGTGCCGATCGAAGAGATCATCAGACCGATCGTAAAGATCGCCACGGCGAGGCCCGCTCCGAAGGAGACGAATCTTTCGACGACGATTTTCGCCACCGCCGACTCGCTTGAAACCGAGGCGATCTCGGTCGGATTAAGAACGTAAAAATAGGCGATATGAACGAAGATATACAAAACCATTATGAGCAACGTTCCGCCGATCAGGGCGAGCGGGAGATTTTTTTTCGGTTCTTTGACCTCACCGGCCACGAGCGTCAGATTATTCCAGCCGTCGTAGCCCCACAAAGCCCCGAGCATCGCCGCCGCAAATCCGGCCAAAAATGAATATTCCGGCGAGCCGTATGTGACGGACGCGGCAACTCCTTCACAAGTTCCGCCCGAATTTATCAATGAATAATTGCCGAAATCGCCGCCGGAAACAAAAAGGAACGCACCGATCCCGACAAATCCGATGAGACCGATCTTGACGAACGTCAAAGCCGTGGCGATCTGTCCGCCGACGGTCACGGATGCACAGTTTATCGTCGTAAAAATGACGATCATCATCACGGCGACGATCTGAAGCGAAGTGAGTTCGAAACTCGAGCCGAAAATCGTTGTTTCAAACAAAACCTGCTTGAGCCGTCCGCCGAAGTAATCGTTCAGGGCAATGGCAAAAGCAACGGCAACGGCGGCCTGCGAACCCGTTTTGGCAATAAAGATCTGCATCCACCCGTAGAGAAAACTCGGAAATTTCCCGTAGGCATCTCGCAGAAAGACGTATTCGCCGCCGGCTTTCGGTTTCATCGCCGCAAGTTCAGCGTAGGTCAAGGCTCCAGCGAGCGTCAGCAGTCCGGCCGCGATCCAGGCGATCAGAACCCAGGTCGGCGAACCGACATTGCAGGTCATCACCCTCGCTTTGAAAAAAACGCCCGTGCCGATGACGTTTCCCAGGATCAGGGAAGCCGCCGCCACCAATGTCAGACCGCGAATCAAGCCCGATTTATCTACAATGTTTGAACTCATTTGTTTAATATTATTTCAAAAAAGATTGGATTATCTTACGTTAAAATCGCAAATTTGAAAATAATTAAAAGCAGGTTTGTTAAAACCGAAAAAAAGTTCGAACCGAAAACGATCCGGTCATAAATCAAAACCCCTGCCCGATGTTCTCCGTTCCGAAAGTTCCGATGCCGTTCAGACGAAAACTGAAAACGATGCGGTTTTCGCGGCGGACGCCGACGTTGAACGTGTAAACCTGCGTTGTCACCGAACAGCAATCGAAGGCATAACCGAGCGTGAAAAGCGAACTGATAAGCGGTTTGCCCTGCCGTTCGCGGCGATTCTGAAAATCGAAAAAGAGCGATGTGCCGCCGTAAAGACCGTTGTTCCGGTCACCGAGAAAGACCGCCGGACTCCATTGTGAACCGCGGATCGTTCCGGCTTCCTTGCCGAACGGGTCGCTGAATTGCCGCAGGGACGGTATCAGCGAAACCGCTCGCGTGTAATAAAAAGTTTGAAATAGTTTGACCAGCCGCGTATCGTAGCCGACCGTTGCCGAGATATTCCGCAGACCGCCGCCCTGCACGCCGATGTCCATACGGGAATTGACAAAGATCGTCTGCCGCGGGCGGTAGGTCGCGTCAATGTTGAGCGGCGAAAAACGTCTCGGTACACCGCCGAACGTGTAGAACGTCAGATCCGTGATCGGTTTGATCTGATTTCTTTCGCCCGGAACCAACGCCCCGCCGAAATAGGGATCAAAGAAATATTTTCCGCGTACGGTCAGCGTAAAAATCTCATAGGGCTGGATCGAAAGCGAATCCTGCTCGTCGGGTGGCGTATTTTTTAGCTTCTCCTTTGCTTCGTCCGTAACGGCTTCCGTATAGTTTCTCGTAAAAATGCGGTTGGTCACGCCGTATTCGATCTCGTTCGTGTCCGTCTGCGTATCGGCATAATCAAACCGGATAATGCGCCTGAAATTGTTGATGCCCTTGACGTACCGGTAAGTCAGATACGGCTCGATGACGTGGCGGAATTTGAATTTATCTTCTTTACCGTAAAAATTCCGGGCGAGAGCGACGGGCCGCAGATCGAGTTCAAGTTCGCCGTATTTGCGGATGACGTCTCTGCCGACGACCTGCCGCATATCGTTGATCGAATTCGAATAGTAAGTTACGCGGCTTCCGGCGGTGGCGGTCAGTGAAAAGTATTTGAAATTAAAAGGGATCGTTACCTGCGGATGGACATCGAATCTCTGACCGATGGCGGGCGAAACGATCGGTTCACTGCCGGCGGCTGCTCTGTAAGCCGAAATGCTGTCAACTTCTTCCCGGCGGCTGACGCCTTCGAGACTCGTTTTAAATGAAAAATAGGCCTTATCGAAATATTTCAGGAGCGAAGGACGTTTTTCAAAATGGATGCTCGGCAGGTTTTGCGTTTTAACGCGGATATTCAGGATCGAAAAAACATCCGAACGTGCCAGAATATTCAAAGTGTAATTATCCCAGCTTTTGTTTATAAAAGCTTCGGAACGCTCAATGGGCGAAATAATCTGCTGGATGCTGTCGGAAAAAACCTGCCGGAAGGCAAGGTTCGAAGTGATCCGGACATCCGCGACGCCCGTAAAACCGTTCGGAAAATAATGAATGCCTTCCGCATAAAAACTCGTACCGCCCTGATCGGGATTTTCAAGACTTTCATCCGCCCCGAGAATCCGGTCAACGACGCCGTACAGCCCGAAGTTGAAATATGAACGCGAATTCGCCCGGGTGCGGACGTCAAAACCATAACCGACGCCGCGGGAAGTAAATAGGTCGGCCCGGACGGTGACATCGGCGGAGCGTCCTAAAGTTTGATAATAGGCTCCTGAAAGTCTGGCTCCCTTGTTTGCCGAATAACCCAAAGTCGGTGTCAGAAAACCCGATTGCCTCGCCCGTTCCTTGATCGGTAGAGATAGATACGGAAATTGGAGGATGGGAATGTTTTTGACCCGAAATTTCGGGCTTTTCAGTTTTACTTTGTCGTCCTGAACAATCGTTGCTTTCTCGGCCGTAAAACTCCATTTCGGAACGGCATCTTCACAAGCCGTAAATTCGGCGTTTTCGACGACGACTTCTTTCAAACCCGTTCTTTCAACCCGGTCAGCGGTAAAATAGAGAACCGTTCCGTCGTCCGTCTGATTGGTAAAACCGGTTGATCTCTCAAAATTCCCGAGTTTCGTTTTGTAATTCCAGGTTCCCTTTGCTCCCGTGATTCTCTGATCTTCGCCCTGATCGAAAACGACACTGCCTTCCGCCACAAAATCGCCCGTTTCTTCGTAAAATGTTATTTTATCGGCTTGCAGACGATAGATGCCGTAGCGGACATCAACATTTCCCTCGTGCGTTACGACTCGTTTTCCGTCTTCGCCGGTGGCGGTCTGGCGGTCTGAATAAACGACGATCTCATCGCCGCCGCCCTCGGGCTGAAACCCGCCCTGCCGTTGCCGATTCGGCAGTCGAATATCTTGTTGCGGCGAAACCGGATTGACATCCGGCGTATCCGTAATCGGATTGGCAACTTTTCGTTCGACGGGATTTGTATCCTGAGCGGAAACAAAGTAAACCGACAACAGAATGAGTGTAAAAATTAGACCGAATTTGTAACGCATACAGGTTAAATTGGAGAACTTTTCGATGCTAACACGAAACACGGAAAATGATAAAGTCTTCCTAAATGATAGCCGACAACTGATAACCGATAACTATTTTGGTAATATAAATCACACCAAATTTTACAGATTTTCAGTTATCGGTTATCAGTTTTCACTTATAGAATTATGCAATCAGATGCCCAACAAACGGTTCTCGTTGTCGAAGATGAGGAATTGATGCGTTCGATCCTGCGTCAACTGCTTGAAGATGAAGGTTATAGAGTTTTAACCGCCGACAGTGCCGAAAATGCTCTGGAAATTTTTCCGACCACCGATGTCGCCGTAACTTTGACCGATATAAAAATGTCGGGAATGGACGGGCTGGAGCTTCTCGATAATCTCAAATCCATTGATGAAAACGCGATCGTCATAATTATGACCGCTTATTCATCGGTTGATTCGGCCATCGCCGCCCTTCGCAAAGGTGCATATGATTACGTGACGAAACCTTTCGTCAACGAAGACCTGTTGCAAACGGTCAAGAATGCCATCCAAACGAAAGAACTCTTCAACGAAAACCGCGTCCTCAAACGCGAGCTCAATAAACGCTACAGTTTTTCCGAGATCGTCGGGAAAAGCGAGGCTTTGCAGAGCGTCTTTCGCATAGTCGAAAAGGTTGCCGATACAAATGTCAATGTTCTCATCCAGGGCGAAAGCGGTACGGGCAAAGAACTGATCGCACGGGCCTTGCATTTTCAAAGCTCGCGAG
>JBGTRS010000166.1:0-8890 GCA_041940665.1 Pyrinomonadaceae bacterium
ATTTGATTGCAAAATCTGCGTTTCCGTCCAAGCCGTTTCATTTCGTTTAAAAACATAAACTCTGCCGTTTCCGCGTCCTTGTCCGGCGGTTGTATTGAAATGCCCGACAAATGCCGTATCGCCCTCAATTGCCACGGCATAACCGAATTTATCGCGTTGTTGCGAATCTGAACCCGTCAGCATTTGTTGAAATGTCCAGGTCGAACCATCGCGGACATATATGTATGCCGCACCCTGCGAGCCATTGTTTCCCGTATCAATTGCCGGTGCTCCGACGATCGCCGTGTCGCCGTCAATATCAACGCTAAAGCCGAACGAATCCGGTTCATTTGAAGGCAGATCCAAATCGAATGTCGCTTGTAATGCATAAATATCCGTTCCAAGCGGATTTTGAAATTGTTCTTTTGAATTTACAGGTGTTAATAAAATATATTGAGTAGCCAACAAAACCATTATGATGAAAATGCCTCTGGTTTGAGTAAGTTTGAGTTTCATAAAAATATCTCCTTGCTTTAAACTAAATTTTCTCCTATTCAAAATCGCAAAAAATTTGATAAAATCGGGTCAAAATTATTCAAAATTTATCAACCCCTTAATTTTCAGCACGAAATCTATACAAGACACAGAACAAATCCTGCGTTGATAAACTGCGAATTAATTCAAAGTCAATTAAAAATTACAATTTGTGAATCCGAAAGATTGGAAAAAAGTTAAAGAAATTTTTAATGAAGCGGTTGAATTGCCGGAGAAAGAGCGATCCGCATTTCTCGATGTTAAATTCAACGGTGATAAGAACTTGCGTCTTGAAGTAGAAAAGATGCTTATTGCCGATGAGGAGGGTTTTACCGGCGAAGAAGCCTTGCTGGAAAAGAATGTATTTGAGCATTTTGCGGATACGGATTTATCACCTCCCGAAAAAATAAAAGATTACAAGATAATCAGAGAGATCGGACGCGGCGGAATGGGCAAGGTTTATGAAGCCGTCCGCGAAACCGAAAACTTTACGCATAGAGTTGCTCTCAAGGTCATCAAACGCGGAATGGACACGGACGCGATCCTTTCGCGTTTTCGTCACGAGCAAAAGATTCTTTCATCGCTCGAACATCAGTTTATCGCCCGTTTTCTGGACGGCGGAATGACCGGAGATGATCTGCCGTTTTACGCGATGGAATTCGTTGAAGGCGAGTTTATTGACGATTATTGCGGTAAAAATAATTTAAGTGTCGGGGAGAGATTGAAACTTTTCCGAAAAGTCTGCGAGGCCGTCCAATACGCTCATCAAAATTTGGTAATTCACCGCGATCTAAAGCCGAAGAATATTCTGGTAACAAAAGACGGAACGCCAAAATTGCTTGATTTCGGCATCGGTAAGATTCTTTCGCCCGAATCCGTTGAAGAGGTCGGCACGGCAACAGAATTCGGAATGATGACACCGGCTTACGCTTCACCCGAACAAATTCGCGGCGAGCGGATCGGCACGACGAGCGATATTTATTCACTCGGCGTAATTCTGTTTGAACTTCTGACCGGCGGAAAACCCTATAAAACCGAAACCGACAGCCCCGTCGAACTGCAAAAAGCTATTCTCGAAACCGAACCAACGAAGCCTTCGGCAATTCAAAATTCAAAATTCAAAATTCAAAATCCGGAAACGCTTGATAAGGACATAGACAATATAATTTTAAAAACGCTTCGCAAGAATCCGAACAGACGCTATTCGTCCGTGCAGGAATTTTCCGAAGATATCCGCAGACATCTTGAAGGTTTGCCCGTTTACGCGAGACCTTTGACGTTGAAGTATCGGGCGGCGAAATTTTTCGAGCGTAATAAAATTTCCGTGATTGCCGGTTTGCTCGTGTTTTTGAGTTTAATTACGGGAATTAGTTTGGCGATCTGGCAGGCAGTGGAAGCACAAAAGGCAAAACAAATTGCCGAAAAACGCTTTGAAGAAGTCCGCGAACTTGCCAATAATGTCGTGTTTAAATATCACGACGAGATCGCCGATCTGCCCGGTTCGACCAAAGCCCGCCAGATGCTGGTTACGGATGCTCTGAAATATCTCGATAATCTTGCCGCCAACTCCGAAGAAAACCCCGAACTGCAAAAAGAACTGGCTCGTGCATACTTGAAAATGGCTGATGTGCAAGGAAAAATGTATGCGGCGAATATCGGTGACACGGAAGGTGCGGCGGAAAGTTATCAAAAGGCGATAAAACTGCTTGAAAATCTGGTCGAAAAAAACCGGCAGGACATCGAGGCAAAAGAGGTTTTGATAAAAGCTTACGATGATTTTGCGTTTCTGGCTCTCAGAACCGTCGAACACGGCATTGCCGCAGGTTATGTTCAAAAGGCGATAAATCTGCACGAAGAAATCATCAAAACCGAACCGAATAATGACAAACGGACGATTCAGCTGATTGATCTTCTGATCCGTCTTGGTGATGTTAATTCCGAAACAAGACCGGACGGCGAACAAAATATATACGGAAAATTAAAGCATCACCAAAAAGCTCTGCCGTTAGCCGAAAAGCTGTATGAATCGAATCAAAACTTTGAAAACGCGAAGATTCTGGCAAGAGTTTTTCAGAGAATCGGCACGGATTATCTATGGATCGGCGAAAGAGCGGAAACAAGAGCGGAAGCGGAAGACGCATTTCCGAAAGCCCTGGAATTTCACAAAAAATCTTTTGCGGCGGTCGGAAAAATGCTCGAATTAGACCCGAATAACAACGTTACCAAAACATTTCAGGTCGCCGTCGTTTCCAATCTTGCAAAATCAAATGCCGCCAATGGTAATTTTGACGAGGCTCTCGAATTTGCCAATGAAAATCTGGAGTTAACCAAAAAGAAAATCGCTTCGGACAAAGCCAACAAGGAATCGAATTTGAGTCTTTCCATCGCTTACGAAGTTTTTGCAGAGATTTATAAGCTAAAAAAGGAATATCAAAAATCAATCGAATACAGAAAAATGTCTCTCGAAGTTGATACAAAAATCTTCCGATCCGACCGACAAAACGCCGAAGCATTATTGAGAATATCGGAGCATCATAAAGAATTGGCGGGAATTTACAAAGTTACGGATGAAAAGGAAAATGAGAAAGTTCATCGAGCAAAATCTCAGGAAATGTCAGCTAAATTAGAGGAACTGAGAAAATAAAATACTTTTCAAAAATCTTCTATCTGTAAACCCGTTCGTTGCTCGAATTGTTCCGTCATTGAAGCTATCGCCAGCGAACTTTCATCCCGCGTCAAACGCTCCACCCGCCACATCGGATAAAACGCATCCTGCATCGGCAGGTACGGTTCATCATTTTTGATCGCATTTGTCCATTCGTCAAAATAATCGAGATCAATTCCGCGAACAAAAATTCCGGCCGCATTTATTTCCCGCAATACGCCGAAAATTTTCTCCCGCGGGTTTTGCAGGATTATAATCACACTTGCATCTTTTTCAATTTTCATAAGGCTATTTTAGTTCGACGGCAACGATGTTTAATTCGCCGTTTTTATCGAGAACTTTGGAATTGACCGAAGCGTTACCGGTTAATTCTGTTAAATACTCGTGCGGAACAAGAACCAAAGCTGATTCTTTATTTTCATTTTTCAGGTATTCGACGATCTCGCCCGTCCCGTTAAAACGTTTTTGCGTTCCGTCCGTCCCACGCACCAATCGGCCGCTGCCGTAAAATTCGATGTTGTGATTGATCGTGTGCAGATTGAGAATTTTTTCGGTTTTGTAATTATGGGTATCGGCCGTTTCGATAAAATGTCTCGTCGAATCCGCTTCGGCGTATTTCGGGACGACGAATTGGAGTAAGATCAGCACAACCAAAAATGTCAAAAACGCCAAACCTTGCAGAGCATATTTCCTTGACTCGCTTTTCTGCACAAACCGATAGACATATTCCGCCGTCAAAATGCACGCGGCCGGCAATGCGGGCAAAATGTAGCCGGGAAGTTTCGAGCCGCTCAGGGAGAAGAAAACGAGCGGAACTAACATCCAGGCAATGGCAAAAAGACGTAATTCGTAATTCGTGATTCGTGATTCGGTTTTTTTTTGCTCCTCTGCATCTTTGCGGGAAAATAAGTTTTTAACAAAATCCCAGATCGTTGCAAAAAAGAATGGAATCCAGGGAATCGTAAAAAGCGGGAAGATCACCCAGAAAAACCAGAACGGTTGCGGATGCTTATACTTGTTCGAAGTGTATCTTTGAAAATGATGCTGGATGAAAAATTCGTCAATAAATTCGAAGCCGTTTGCGAGATACATCGGCAGATACCACGAGGAGGCGACCAGAACGCTCAAAACCGTTCCCCAAATTAAACTTATCAGGAAGGTTTTGTTCGGCAATTTCCGGCTCAAGACGTAATAAAATACAACGATAGCGAACGGAAAAACAATGCCGATCAATCCTTTAGCAATGAGTCCGATGCCGATGAAGAAATAAAAGGTGATAAGTGACAGGTAATTGGTTACAGGTGAATTTTTTGATGAGTTTTCAAAAATAAAAAATCCGACAAGACTGGCCGTTATCGGAAAAGTTATCATGATGTCGAAGCTCGCACCGCGTGAAAATACGAGTAAGCCAAGCGATGAAGCGGCGATGAGTGCGAGCCAGTTGGCGAATTCGTGATTCGTGATTCGTGATTCGTGATTCGGTTTTTCGTTTTTCAAACTCTGAACTCTGAACTCTGAACTCTGAACTGATTTACCTAAAATCCATAAACTCAAAATCGTTCCCAAACCGAAAAGTGCCGAACCGAGTCTCGCAGAAAATTCCGAAACGCCGAACAAATTATAAAAAGTTATCTGTAACCAATATAAAAGTGCCGGTTTTTCAAACCAGTGATGTCCGCCCAAAGTTGTCGTTACCCAATCGCCGCGTTCGAACATCTCTCTCGCAACTTGAGCGTAACGCGGTTCATCGGGACCGAGCAAGGGCAGACCCAACGCGAACAGATATGTAAACACGATCAAACCGGCGAATAAAATCCAGATAAATTGTCCTTTGTTTTTGAACATAACGGAAAATCCAAACCGCAATTATCAAATATCAATTATCAAATATCAATTATGTTAATCAGGTTTTGCCGAAAAATCTTAAAATATGATTGATAAATGAGATTTTGTATTTGATAATTAGCAACTTATGAAAGCAAACGGAAAACTGAGAACGGCAGTTATCGGAGTCGGAAGTTTGGGACAACACCACGCCCGGAATTTCTCGGAACTTGTAAATGACGGTAAGACCGAGTTTATCGGTGTTTGCGACGCGTCGGAAGAACGTGCAAAGGAAATTGCTGAAAAGAATAATTGCGATTATTGGACGGATTGGCGGGAGTTATTAGACAGGACGGATGCCGTTTCGATCGTTACGCCGACCGAAACGCATGGCGAAATTGCCTGCGAATTTCTTGAAAAGGGAATTCATTGCCTGATCGAAAAACCGATCGCCCGGACTCTGGCAGAAGCCGACAAGATCATCGAAACCGCCGAAAAGTCCGGTGCCAAAATTATGGTCGGGCATCTTGAAAGATATAATCCGGCGATGGTCGCCCTGCGTCCGCACGTAACCAAACCGCTTTATTTCGAGATTCACCGCGTTTCGCCCTTTCCGAATCGTTCTCTCGATGTTGATGTCGTTTTGGACGTGATGATCCACGACCTCGACGCGATTCAATGGCTCGTCGGTGAAGACGTAAAACCCGATTCGATCCACGCTGTCGGGATTCCGATCATTTCCGACAAGGTGGACGCGGCCAACGCCAGAATCGAATTTGAGAACGGGGCGGTCGCCAACATAACTTCGTCGCGTGTCGGCACGGAAAAGATTCGCAAAACACGCTTTTATCAGACAAATTCTTACGTCGTTCTCGATTATGTCACAAAATTTGCGTCCGTAACTTCCTTGAACCCGGACGCCGAGCATCCGCTTTTGGGTATCAATATCAACCGTCTTGAAGTCGTTGATGTCGAACCCTTGCGGGCTGAGTTATCGGATTTTATCGGTTCAATTGTGGAAGATAAAACGCCGTCGATCACTGCCGAAGATGGCAGACGTGCCCTTGATCTGGCTCTGCAGGTTTTGGACAGAATCGAAGAACATCGCAATCGTTTGAATATGTAAATGAACTACGCAGAGTTTTTGGAAAAACTTAAATCCTCAAAATTCAAGGTCAAAGGGAAATCTTTTGCATTCAAAGACTTTGGAGAATGGTCTATTGCATTTATTAGAATGTTGGGAAGGTTCCAACGTAAGAACACAGTTTGCTTTGTAATTTGTGCAAGACCTAAAAATGCAAAAGGATTAGAAATGGAAATCGGTAATGAATCTACAAAACCACACGATTATCCATTTAAGTTAACACCTGATGAAATAACCGAATCTTTGAAATACGTTACAAAGCTAAATTATAAAATGGAATACTTAGAAATGGATAAGGATTGGTCAAGAAATTTTGATTTAATCACGAAAGATTTGCCACGTTTCCTAAAAGAAATTAGTGTTTCAACATTCAAACAACAACTTCGATCAAAGGATGAATTGTTTTATATTGAAAAGATTTGGTTGGATGATGAAAATTTACAAATGAACAAAATCTCAAAATTTCTTCAAACCAAAATTGACGACGGCGATTTTCCGTCGGCGGTTTATCTCGTGGCGGAAAAGAGCGAGATAAAATTGCAGGATGCTCTCGGTTGGGCAGTGGTCGAACCCAAACGGATCGAAGCGACGATGGAGACGATCTACGATCTGGCGAGTTTGACAAAAGTTTTGGTGACGGGTTTGCTTTGTGCGAAGTTGATCGAAAACGGCGAGATAAGTTTATCGGATAAAATCTCGAAATTCTTTCCTGAATTCGACACGGATGAAAAGAGAGAAATCACGATACAAAAATTATTGACGCATACTTCAGGTTTCAAAGGATGGTTACCGTTTTATTTAATTAAAGATTCAAAATTTCAGATTTCAAAGGTCATTGCTGATGAAAAACTTGAAAATCCGTTAAATACAAAAGTAGTTTATAGCGATTTAAATTTTTTGCTTTTGGGGTTTTTAATCGAAAAAGCTTTAGGAATGTCGCTCAATAAAATTGCCAAGGCGAAAATTTTTGAGCCGTTGAACTTAGATCGAACATTTTTTAATCCGCCGAAATCTTTGCAAAAAGAAATTGCCGCCAGCGAAAAAGGAAATGCATTTGAAAAACAAACTTGTGAAGAACTAGGTTTTTTAAGATCATCGGCTCACGCCGACGTTACTGACAAAAAATCTCAATTACGCAATCAAATCATTTGGGGGGAAGTTCACGACAACAATTGTTTTTTTATGAGCGGAGTTTCAGGACACGCCGGGCTTTTTTCCAATGCTTTTGAAACTTTTCGCATTGCTCAGCAGTTTTTAACGGATTCGACCGAAATCTTAAAACCCGAAACCTGCGAATTGTTCCGCACGAATTTTACAAAAGGGTTGAATCAAGCCCGTTCGATCGGCTTTCAATTGGCCCAAACTCCCGATTCGACGGCGAGTGAAGCACTTAATAAAGACAGTTTCGGGCATCTCGGGTTTACGGGAACTTCCGTCTGGATTGAACCTTCGAGCGAACGCATTTTTATACTTCTCACGAACCGCACGCATAACCGCGAACTTCCACTTGCTGATCTAAAAGAAACACGGCAAAATTTTCATCGCCTGGCGACGGAGATTTTGGATGGAAAATAAACCGCAATTTTCTGAGGCGTTAAAATTCTGGATAAAACTCGGATTCATTTCATTCGGCGGTCCGGCGGGACAGATCGCGATCATGCACCGCGAACTCGTCGAACGGCAAAAATGGATTTCGGAAGAAAAATTTCAGCACGCTCTGAATTTCTGTATGCTTCTGCCCGGCCCCGAAGCCCAGCAACTTGCCACCTATAACGGCTGGCTTCTGCACGGAGTCCGCGGCGGAATCGTTGCCGGTGCGTTTTTTGTCATTCCTTCGATCTTTATCTTGCTCGGACTGTCTTATATTTATGCAAAATTCGGCGAGGTGGCGGAAATTTCGGCGGTTCTCGACGGCGTCAAAGCGGTTGTCGTGGCGATCGTCGTTGAAGCCGTTATCAAGATCGGCAGAAAGGCATTTAAGACAAAACGGCATATTTTCATTGCCGCCCTTGCTTTTATTTCAATTTACTTTTTCCACATTCCGTTTCCGCTTATCGTTTTATTGGCCGGAATTCTCGGATACTTTTTTGTTCAGAGTTCAGGGGGCAGAGTTCAGAGTTCAGAGTTCAGAGTTCAGGGTTCGTTGGGTGAAGTTGAAAGTGAATTTGAGAAAATTCAAAAAACAAAGACCAAAGACCAAAGATTGAAGACCGATTTCAAGAGAAACATCCTGAAAGTTTTTGCGGTTTGTTTCGGGCTTTGGCTTTTCCCGTTTCTGGTTTTGCTTTTGACGCTGGGCTGGAAAAGCCTGCCGATGAAGGTTTATCTCTTTTTTACGCAGGCGGCTTTTGTCACGTTCGGCGGTGCTTACGCCGTGCTGGCGTATGTCAATCAGGTCGCGGTCAATTCCTACGGCTGGCTTACGGCCGGACAGGCCATCGACGGTTTCGGTTTGGCCGAAACCACGCCCGGACCTCTGATCATGGTTTTGCAGTTCGTCGGATTTATGGCGGGCTGGAACAATCCGAACGGTTTCAAGCAAGTTTCTTTTGCCGTTTTAACGGCACTTTTAACCACTTTTGCGACATTTCTGCCCTGTTTCTTTTTTATCTTCGCCTTTGCTCCGGTCATCGAAAAGTTCGAGAAAAATCAAAAGTTAAAAGCAGTGCTTTCCGGCGTGACGGCGGCGGTCGTCGGCGTGATCTTGAATTTAGCGATGGTTTTCGGGGCGGCGGTCGTTTTTC
>JBGTRS010000167.1:0-8854 GCA_041940665.1 Pyrinomonadaceae bacterium
TATCGATATCGTACCCGAGGTTGCGGAATTTGCGTTCTAGTTGGTCACGGGTATCTTGCATCGAGCGCTCAATATAGGGGAAGCCTAGCCAAGCACTCATCAAACCGAATATTGCGCCCGTGAGCACCCTAAATATCGGTTCGGTCTCCCTGACTGCCCACAGGTTAAAGGGTGGATAGCCGAGAAGCTGGCTGAATCCGTCTAAGCCAATCGGTCCCAAGCCCACAAACACGTAGAGCAAAAACGGTATGGGACGAATCCGCCACCGGAAACGCCAGTAGATTAATCCGCCGACAAAAATCATCGTGTAGATGGCGATATCACGCTCACAGAGGGTCGTTTTGTAGCCAAATGTCTCGTCGCCGATAAAGTGCCGTATGTGGACAGCGTTTGGGACGTCGTACATACCTTTATACGGGTTCCGGCCGGGGCGGTCGTCGCCTGGGCGGCGGTCAGCGAAATGGACACGACCGTGATGATCATCGCCGCTTTGCTCGGCGGCGGTCTGGCACTTTCTTCGCACGGCACAAAAGCCGCCGTTCGGGCCGGAGCGAATCTTTCTCCCGAACCCGTTTCCAATTGGGTTCTGTCAATCGTCGAAGACATCATCGCCATTGCCGGTGTGATTCTCGCCGTCGTCGCTCCCGTGCTTGTCGCCATCGTCCTGATAATCTTTATGCTGTTTTTCTTGTGGTTTGCCCCGAAGGTTTTTCGGGCGATCAGAAAACTGTGGAACGGCGTGCGGGCATTGTTTCGCGGCGAGAGTATGAAAAATGTGGCCAGACAAGCACCATAGGGATAACAGATTACAGATTTTTTGGTGGTGCAAATTTTTTGATGTTTCGGCATTCTAATCCTACCTGAAAAGGTTTGGAGGAATTTATGACAAAAATAAAATATATCGGGTTGTTTTTGATCGCTTCGGTCTTTTTGGCGGCGTGTGCGGCGAGTGAAACGAGCGGAGATTACGCAACTAATGCAAACACGGAAAGTGCCGCACCGATGACTCAAGAGGTCGCCGAAAAATCTGCTGATGACGGTAGTGGCAGTAAACAAACCGCAAATCCGCAAGCACCCGTTTCGATGGATGAAGCGGAAAAATCAAAGGAAGCAGAACCCGCCAAGGTTACGGAACGAAAGATCATCCGCAATGCGACTCTGCAACTCGAAACGGCTTCGCCCGAAGAAGCACAAAAGAAAATCGCCGCCATCGCCGACAGCAAAAAAGGTTTTGTTATTACATCTTCGCAGAGAAACACCAATGCCAAGATCAGCGGCAGCAATTCGGTTTCGATGACGATCCGCGTTCCCGCCGATAAATTTCAGGAAACGATAGAAGAAATAAGGAAAACGGTTGACCGCGTCATCGTTGAAACCATTTCGGGACAGGACGTGACGGAAGAATTTGTCGATGTCGAAGCCCGTCTCAAGGCGAAAAAGGCTCTCGAAGAGAGATACCTCGAAATAATGAAACAGGCGAAATCGGTGGCGGACGCTCTGGAGGTGGAAAGACAACTGGCCAATGTCCGCACGGAGATCGAAAGTATCGAAGGCAAAAAACGCTTTTTAGAAAATCAGTCGAGTCTTTCGACGATCAACATCGAATTGCAGACACCGGCGGCGATTTCGGCCAGTTCGAGCGGATTTTTCTATGAACTGCAACAGGCTTTGAGCGACGGCTTTGAAGCGGCTTTGACCTTCATCCTGGTTTTGATCCGCATTGTCATCGCTATTCTGCCGTTCCTGATCTTGATCGTTTTACCTATTCTTTTGTTCTTGCGTTATTATTGGAAAAGGTTTAAGAAAAAAAGAACGGCGAGAAAGATCGTCGAGGAAGAATTAAAAGAAGAAAAAATAATAGATGTCGAATAAATCAATTGAAACAATTTTTCAGATTATCGCGGCGGTTCTGCTCGGAGTCGCCGCATTTTTCTTGTGGCAGGGAAATTATGAAGGTTTGTTTGTCGCTTCCGTTTTAAGTTCGGTCAGCTATTTCTTGAGTTTCAGATTTCAGGTCAAGGAAAGATTGGCCAAACGCGAGTCGGAAAGACTCGAAAATGAATCGCAGGAAGAAAATAAGGATATGAATTTATTGACCGAGAGTGCCGATTTTTTTGAAGCGGAAAAACGTGAATTGGAAAAGCGGAAGGAAGAGATTCCGGCGGAAAAATAAATACCTATGGCGAAAATCGTTTTAGCACCTTACGGCTCACTCGGCGATCTGCATCCGTTTTTGGCGTTGGCGATCGAATTGCAGAAGAGAGGACACGAGATCAATATCTGCACTCTGGAAGTTTACCGCGAAAAGATCGAACGGCTCGGATTTGAATTTTTCCCTTTGCGTCCCGATGTAGATCCGGATGACCGCCAACTTGCCCGCGAGATGATGGATGCCAAACGGGGAACGGAACGGATCGTCAGGGATCTAATGCTCGGAAATATCCGTCCGATGTTCGAAGATCTGATGAATGCGACCGAAAATGCGGATGTGCTGATTCCGGGTGAGATAGTTTTTGCATCGCATTCGGTGGCCGAAAAACGGAACTTAAAACTGGTTACGGTGACGCTCGCCCCGCTTTCGATGTTTTCAAGCTATGACGGCAATGTCTATCCGAACGCGCAATATCTCAAACATTTTAATTTTTTGGGATTGCCCTTTCATTTTACCGGATTTTTCGTGATGCGGAGAATCATCCGCGGTTGGCTGAAAAATTACCGAAAGTTCCGGCGGGAGATCGGTCTTGATGAAAATCACGATCCGGTGATGGACGGCAAATTTTCCGACCTCCTGCATCTGGCGTTATTTTCCAGAGTGCTTGGAAAACCGCGTCCCGATTGGCCGCTGTCAACCGTGCAGACCGGTTTTTGTTTTTACGACGGGCAGAAAGATTCGGGAAAAATGCCCGCCGGTTTAGAAGAATTTCTCGAGGCCGGCGAACCGCCGATCGTCTTTACGCTGGGAAGTGCGGCCGTGATGGACGCACGGGATTTTTTTGAACAGAGCATTGAGGCGGCAAAGATCTTGAATCGGCGGGCGGTGATGATTTACGGAATTTTTAACGAGCCGCCGAAGGGGTTGGATGAAAGAAGAGTCGCGTTTGATTATGCACCGTTCAGCCGGATTTTTCCGCGAGCGGCCGGCGTCGTTCATCAGGCCGGGGTCGGTACGACCGCCCAGGTTTTACGTGCCGGTGTGCCCGCGTTGATCATGCCTTTTTCGCACGACCAGCCCGATAATGCCGAAAGATGCCGGCGGTTGGGCGTGGCGGAAATAATCAAACGCAAAGATTATAATGCCGCAAACGCCGCTGAAAAACTGCGTAAATTGTTGGGAGATTTGAGCTACGAGGCAAAGGCGAAAGAGGTTGGAAGCATCATAGAAGCGGAGAACGGGCCGGAGGCCGCCTGTGATGCGATTGAAAACATTCTGGAGAAACGATGAAAAAATTACCCCTTTATTTTTTTGTTTTTTTATTGGGAATCGCTTTTGCACAGGCGATCTACTATTATCCGATGATGCCCGACCCGATGGCTTCGCATTTTGCGGGTTCGGGTGAAGCCGATAATTTTGCTACGAAAACGGGATTTTTTTTACTGCACGCCGGAATTATGCTTTTTACCGTCGGAATTTTCCTATTGATGCCCTGGATGTTTCAAAAGTTTCGGGTTAAAAGGATGAATCTCCCGAATCGGGAATACTGGCTCACGCCCGAAAGGATTGCTCTGGTCTATCGGTATTTCCGGGAATCTTTCGCCTGGTTCGGGGTGGTCCAACTGATCTTTTTGATCGGTGTTATCCAGCTTGTTTTTGAAGCGAATCTCAATCCGCCGCCGATCTTAAACAATCAAATTTTCCTGATCTTGATAATCGGATATTTTGTTTTTGTTATAATTTGGCTGATCGCTTTTTATCGGAAATTTAAAAAAGTTAATTGAGGGATTTTTAAGATGAAAAAGAACTTTTTATTATCGCTGATCTTTTGTTTGCTCACGACCGGCATCTTGTTCGGACAGATGACCCGTAAGCCTTCGCCGACCCGCGAGCCAGAAGGCGTGATGAACAAAAAGCCGGATTCAAACAAACGCTTTCTGCCGGAGATAACTTCCCGCAAGGATTTTGACCTGATGGCACGGGTTTATCATCAGAAAACTCCGTATGCTCTGCCGCACGCGATGTTTGCCATTGATCGCCGAAACAAAAACAAAATCTATTATATCAATTCGCAGAAATACCGCTTTCATAAGGACTTTCTCATCGGCAACTATCTTGTCTTAAAAGGACAGAATCTTTTTGAAGACATCTACATCAAAGAAAACCGCCGTTTTATCGTCGGCACGATTGCCTATCAGAAAACGGTTGAAAAATTTACGTTTGAATTTTGGGAAGGCGATCTGATTCCCGCCGATCAAATTCAGACGACTTACGACGTCATCAACAAAACCTTTTTTGAAAAGGTTTATTTCAAACCGAATTCGACACGCCACGATGATTTGGCGGCGGAATTGGAAATGCCGACGGTTACTTCCGACGAAATTTCCAAAAATCAGGAATATCTGGCACTAAATACGGCAAAATCGGTCGGCCGGCTTCATATCATTGACAAATTGGATGACACGGTCGAGATCGGCTACAATGAGATCATTGTCTTAAAAGAAGTTCCGCTAAGTCTTCCGCCTGTCCGCGGAATTATCGTCACGAAACCCTCGACGCCTCTCTCGCATATCAATCTGCTCGCCAAAGGCTGGGGAATTCCGAATGCCTACATCAAAGATGCGGATATTTTGTTCAAAGAACACGATACCTGGTGGGTTGAGTTTGAAACGACTCTGACGGATTACAAAGTGAAAAGGGTTACGAAAGATACACCTGTACCGCCGCCCGCAAATATTACCGCACCGCCGTCTGATCTAAAGACAACCAAACTGGCAACGTTGAATGAAATTCGGGCAAGTCAAGCGAAAATATACGGGGCGAAAGCGGGTAATTTGGGCGAAGTTGCCAATGCGAAAATCCCGAACATCATCGTTCCGAAAGGATTTGCGATTCCGCTTCATTTCTATGCGGAATTTATGAAAACCAACGGTTTGGATGAAAGGATGTTGGATCTTCAGGAAGATATGGATTTTGTTCATAATCCGCGTTACCGCCGGCAGAAACTCGAAGAATATCGGGCGGAAATTCAAAAAGGGAAGTTCGACGAGAATCTGAAGAAGGAAATTCTCGAAAAATGGAAAACCGTCACGGAAGGCAAGGGCGTTTTTGTCCGCAGTTCTTCAAATGCCGAAGATCTGCCCGATTTCAGCGGGGCCGGACTTTATACGACCGTGCCGAATGTCAAAGAGGAAGATAAAATCATCGAAGCCGTGAAAACCGTCTGGGCTTCGCTCTGGAATTTCGAGGCATACGAAGCGAGAGAACGCAATTTTGTTGATCATAACGGAACTTTTATGGGGGTGCTTGTTCAAATCGGTGTTGATATGGACAACGGCGGCGTGATGATTACGAAAGACCCGTTTGACCGGGAAAATAAAGGAGCGGTTTATATCGCCGCCAATTGGGGACATAATCTTTGCGTGGTTGGCGGTAATGATTGTCCGAAAAATGAAAGAATTCCCGAACAAATTTTGTTCAACCCAAAATCAAACGCCGTTCAGGTTTTGACTCGGACAAATCAGGAAACGGTTTTGCAGTTTGATGAAAACGGCGGGTTAAAAGAATCTGCTCTGCCGAAAGACGGACGGGTTTTAAGTGAAAAGATGGCAAGGGATTTGGTTTCGGTTGCGACCAGAATCAAACGTATTTTCGGTAATAAAATAGATCAGGACATCGAATGGGGCTATAAGAACGGGATTATCGTAATTCTGCAATCGCGTCCCTATATTGATAATTAAAACATTTGCGGTTTGTTAATGAAGTCTGTTTTAGCTGTTGGATTGAAAACAGCGAAGCGGACTTTTTTTTATAAAATCGGTTTGGTATTTTTAGAACTATGAAAAATGCATTTTTAATGGCGGCTTTGTGTTTATTTTTATTTGGTTGCAACAGTTCGCAACCGAACGTTTCGGAAACACCGGTCGAAAAAACGGATAACGGTCAGCCCGAAACCGTCGCGGCACATACGCTTGATAAAGAGAAGGAAGCCAAGGCTCTGCCGACCGGAGAACCCGATTCAAAGGTGGAAAAATCTGAAAACAAAACCAAATGGACGCGAAGCGGCGACCCGATCGATGTCAGCGGGTTTGACGCCGAGATTGCCAAAGCGGAAAAGGATTTGAAAGCAAAACCGACTGACGAAGCGTTAAAGAAGAATCTTTCCGATGCCTACACGAAACGCGGCGTGGCTTTAACCGAAGCGAGACAATATGCTGCGGCGATCGGCGATTACCGCAAAGCTCTGAAATATGATGCGGGTAACGAAGAAGCAAAAAAATGGATCGCCACGATCACGAATATCTATAAATCAATGAACCGCGAAGTTCCGCCCGCAGGCGAGGAGCCCGAACCTTTGGAGTTTAAGAAGGAAGCCGGAAAATCTTAGATTGATAAAACATTTTGTTCAATTTATTATTAAGCGTTAAAAAAATTTAACACTGACTATTATTTAAAATTTTATTATGGGAAAATCAGCAAATGATTTACGCAGAGGAAACACGATAATTCTTGATGGTGTGCCCTGCAAGGTTATGGAATTTGACCGCAATCAGCCCGGCAAAGGCGGGGCGATCGTGCAGACACGCTTGAGAAATCTCGTGACGGGAAACTCTTTCGATCATCGTTTTCGTTCGAATGAAAACGTCGAGCGGGCGATTCTGGATCAACACGAAATGGAATATCTGTATTCGGACGGCGAACAGCACCATTTTATGAATACGGAAAATTACGAACAGATTGCGATGAGCGATGAGGAGTTGGGCGATGCCGCCAAATGGCTGATGGCGGGTTTGAAACTACAGATGGAGTTTTACGAAGGAACACCGATCGGTGTCGAACTTCCGCAATCAATGGAACTCGAGATCATCGAAACGGAACCTGTCTTAAAAGGGGCGACCGCTTCCAATTCCAATAAACCAGCCACTCTGGAAAATGGTGTAACTCTCTATGTTCCGCCGTTTATGACTACGGGCGAAAGAATCCGCGTCAATCCGAGCGAAGAAAAATATATTGAAAGAGTTAAGTAAGTGAAAACTGATAACTGATAAGTGATAAGTTTTTTTATTATCAGTTTTCAGTTATCATTTATCACTTAAAAAATGTTTCTTCTATACAGCATTTTATACACGATTGCTTTTATTCTGCTGGTGCCGTTTTTTCTTATTAAAAGAGAAAAATATGCGGCCGGATTCTGGCAAAGATTTGGAAATTTGCCGGAGTTCGAACAGGACGGAAGACCCGTTATCTGGATTCATTGCGTGTCGGTCGGGGAAACAAATGCCGCCCGCCCGCTTATCTCCAAAATCTTAGAGGAATATCCGAACTACCGTCTGGTTGTCTCGACGACGACTAAAACCGGACAGTATCTGGCCTACAAACTTTTTGCCAAAGATGCTGATCTGATCTTTTATTTTCCGTTCGACTGGCGTTTTGTCGTGCGGAAGGTTTTAAAGAACATCAGACCGCGGGTCGTTCTGATCATGGAAACGGAGATCTGGCTCAATTTTTTTCGTGAAACCCACAAAAGCGGCTCGCGGATCTTTATCATCAACGGCCGCCTTTCCAAAAAGAGTCTGAAAAGGTATCTGTGGATAAGAAAGACGATGAAACGGGTTTTTCAATATGTTGATGCCGCGTTGATGCAGACCGCAAAGGATGCCAAAAGGCTTGTCGAGCTCGGAATGAACCCGAACAAGATCAAGGTAACGGGTAATTTCAAATTCGACCAGCAAAAGGACGAAGAAGAAAAGTTGCTGACGGCGTATTTCCGGGAAAGATTCGGTTTCGATAAAAGTTCAAATCTGATCGTCGCCGCCAGTACGCACGAGCCGGAAGAAGAATGGCTTCTCGAGGCATTTAAAAAAGTTTATAAAGCGGGAATTCCGGAATTGCCGCGGTTGATGCTCGTGCCGCGGCATCCCGAAAGATTCGACGAGGTCGCCGAATTGATCGAAAAGACGGGGTTTAGCTGGACAAAGCGAACCGCCGCTTTGAATCTTGAAGATGAACTTGCCGATATAATTTTGCTTGATTCCATCGGCGAACTCCGTTCCATATATCCGCTGGCCGAGATCGTTTTTGTCGGCGGCAGTCTAATTCCGCACGGCGGACAGAACATTTTAGAGCCGGCGTTGGAGAAAAAAACGATCGTCACCGGAGCATATATGATGAACTTTCAAGCGATGGCGGAAGAATTTGCCGAGCAGGATGCCTTTAGGCAACTTCCGAAACTGAATGATGATGATATCGCTGATGAACTTGCCAAGGTTTTTCAGAACCTTCTGGAAAATCCCAAACTTAGAAAGAAACTCGCCTCGAAAGCATTTTTCATAATGAACAAAAATCGCGGAGCGACCGAAAAAACTCTCGAATATTTAAATCCTTATTTGAAAGTGCAAAGCAATTTTGTCAATAAGATTTCCGCCGCCAAATGATCTTCATCTATTACTTTTTTGCCGTCATACAGGTCTTTTTCGCTTATAAATCGTTACAGGGCGGAATTGATTTTTTCAAATATTTCAAAAAGGAACTCGCTAAAGAAAGCTCTGATTTTACGCCTTTCGCCACGGTAATCGTTCCGTGCCGCGGACTTGATAAAGACTTAAAAGAAAATTTGAAAGCAATTCTGGAGCAGGATTATCCGGATTTTGAGGTGATCTTTGTTGCGGATAATGAAAATGATGCGGCGGTTCCGATAATCGA
>JBGTRS010000168.1:0-8810 GCA_041940665.1 Pyrinomonadaceae bacterium
CAAATCCGGCATCCGGTTTGAGGAGATGTTCGAAAAACTCGTTTTGCCTTTGAAAAACAAGCGTTCTGTAACCTTGACCGCCGATTTTGCAGAAGAAACGGCAACCGAATTCAGAAAAGAAACATATCTTTTCGAGAACACGGACGTGATTATGCTCGAGGGAATTTTTCTGTTGAAGACCGCGTTTCGCGAAAGCTATGATCTCACGGTCTGGGTAGATTGCTCGTTTGAAACGGCTCTCGAGCGGGCGGTCGGGCGTTCGCAGGAAGGCTTGCCGCCGGAAGAAACCGTCGAAGCGTATCAGACGATCTATTTTCCCGCTCAACGAATTCGTTTCGATCTCGACAGACCGCGTGAAAATGCCGGTTTGATTTTTAATAACGACCGAAAATCCGAACAGTTTAAAGTCGGGAAATAGAAAAACTTGGTTCTCTGAAGCTTTAAAAAGGATATTAAATCTCGATGCTTAAACCGTCTTTCGCTTCGACGATGTCGCACATCGGCGAGAATTTTTCGACTTCCGCTTGAAAATCGACTTCGTCCCATTCCGGGTAGAGATGCGTTAAAACGACCTTTTTGGCCTTTGAATAGCGAGTTAGATACATCGCTTCGGCAAGTTCGAGGTGCATTTCGACGGGTTTATCTTTGACGAAAGAACATTCCATGACAAAGAGATCAACCTTGTTCGCAAAAGTTCCGAGAGCCTTTGTAAATCCCGTATCGGCTGTAAAAACGAGCGTTTTGCCCGCGTCGGATGTGAGATGGATCGCCCGGCTTTCGTCCGTGTGCGGAGTGTCGAACGAAACGGCTTCGAGGTCTTCTAAGATTTGAAATTTTTCGAGCGGTTCGACCTCAATGATCTCCAGCGGAAAGGGCTGTTCGAGAAAGTTAAAATGTTCTTCATTGTTAAATTTTTCCAGCAATTTTTTCAATCCTTTCGCTCCGAAAATTTTGAGAGGTTTTGTTCTACTTTGCATTGCGGGAGCGTATTTCGTGCCGAACAAAAAAGGGGCGAGTCCGCCGCAATGATCGAGATGAAAATGCGAGATCCAGATCGCATCGAGACTCGCCCAATCGAGTCCTTCCTGAGCGATGCGATGAATCGCCGAAGCGGAAAAATCAAGCATCAGAGTGCCTTTTTCCGTTTCAACCCAATAACCCGAACTGCTTCTTTTCGGGTGCGGAACCGATGTTCCCGAACCGATGACAATGAATTTCATACAGTAATTAAATCGCAAACAAAGAATATTTGTCCACAGATGAACACGGATACACACGGATAAGAACGGATTTGAGAGATTCTTTATCCGTGTCAATCTGTGTTCATCTGTGGATAAATTTTTCTTCTGTGATAAATTTAATTTTATGAGTGAAATAGATATTCTCGGAATATTCGCACATCCCGATGATGCCGAATTAACGGTCGGCGGAACGCTTTTGAAAATGAAATCTCTCGGTTATAAAACGGGAGTTTTAGACATTACCCGCGGCGAGATGGGAACCCGCGGAACGCCCGCAGGCCGGGCCGAAGAAGCGGTTGATGCGGCAAAGATTTTAAAATTGGACATCCGCGAAAATCTCGAACTGCCCGACGGACGGGTTTTCGTCACGGATGAAAACCGCACAAAACTCGTGCGGGTTTTGCGGAAATTAAAGCCGAAGATCATTTTGACGCATCAGATAGACGATCCGCATCCCGATCACGACCACATCTCGCATCTTGTCCGCGAGTCGGCGAGACTTTCCTCGATGAAAAATTACGACGGCGATTTCGGGCTGGAAAGAATTGACGTGCCGCGTGTCGCCCACAACATTTTCTCACGCCGCGTAATTCCTTCGTTTATCGTTGACGTTTCGGACTTTTTGGAAGAAAAGATGAATGCGATCAAGGCTCACCGATCGCAGTTTTACGATCCCGAATCAAAGGAACTCGAAACCCGTCTGACCGACAAATATTTTCTCGAAGAACTCGAAAACCGTTCAAAATACTTCGGCTCACTGATCGGTGTTCGTGCCGGCGAACCGTTCTTTGTCCGCGAGGCTCTGAACATCGAAGACCCGATTGAACTTTTAACCCGCAAGATGAATTTATATTCTTAGAAAATTGTAACGCCACCGTCTCGGTGGCTATCCTGTTCGCGTCCCGCGGACAGATTCAATGTGAGTTGGTTCAATATTGAGAAAAATGAAACTTGATGTGGCGGCGAGACGCACGCCACGACAGCCAGCGAGACGCCGGCGTTACGATTTTAAAAACCTTCCTGATACCTTCCGCCGAAAACTTACGCGTTATATCTTGAAAAAAAATTTTATACACAAGGAGTTTTTTTGAAGATATGACAAGTTCGATACAGTTAGAAAAAGCGGAATTGCCGCCGGTTGCGGTGGTTTCGCAAATGCTGATGAGTTATATGGTTTCGCAGGCGATCTCGGTGGCGGCAAAACTCTATATTGCCGATCATTTGAAAGACGGTGCGAAGACCGCCGAAGAATTGGCGGAGTTGACCGCGACGCACGCTCCTTCGATGTATCGTCTGATGCGTGGTTTGGCGAGCGTCGGAGTTGTCCGCAAGGAAGATGACGGACGTTTTTCAAACACTCCGCTCGGCGACACTTTGCGTTCGGATCATCCCGAATCAATGCGGGCGACGGCGGATATGATCTGCGATCCCGAACATTGGAATTCGCACGGCAATATGCTCCAAAGCGTCAAAACAGGCGAGATCGCTTTTGACTACACCTTCGGAATGCCGGTCTTTCCTTATTTTATGGCAAATCCCGAAAGCGGTGCGAAGTTCGATGACGCGATGACGAGTTTCAGCCACTTGGTCGCCGATGCGGTTGCCGAAACTTACGATTTTTCACAGTTTGAACGAATTGCCGACATCGGCGGCGGACACGGACTTATCCTGGCAAAAGCTCTGCAATCTGCTCCGAACGCGGAGGGCATTTTGTTCGATCAGCCGCAGGTTGTCGAAGGTGCGGATAAACTTTTGGAATCAGAAGATGTTGCCGATAGAGTCGAAAAGGTGAGCGGTGATTTCTTCGCGGAAATTCCGGTCGAAGCGGATGCTTATCTGATGAAATTCATCCTTCACGATTGGAACGATGAGCAATCGGAAACGATTCTTAATAATCTTGCCAAATATGCGAAAGCGGGTTCGAAACTGCTCTTGCTCGAAACCGTTGTCGAAGAAGACGACAATCTGCCTTCGATGAGCAAGATTATGGACTTGAATATGCTCGTTATGACCGGCGGAAAAGAAAGAACGGCGACCGAATATGCCGAACTCTTTGAAAAAACGGGCTTTCGTTTAACCAGAGTCATTCCGACCGGCTCGCCCTTGCAGATCGTCGAAGCGGTTCGGGTTTAATTTTTCATTGAAATTAGTCTTAATCAATTGCCACTAGCTTTAGCTAGTGGACTAAATTCAAGACAATCATTTGGCTTTAGCCAAAGTCCAAAAAAGAAAATCCTTATTGCTTTAGCCTAATCTTGTGCTAAAGCAATAAGGATAATTGATTTTTTATTTATTTCGGCTAAAGCCGCCTTTCCTTGCACATACAATCCACTAGCTAAAGCTAGTGGCAAGTTATAAAACCCTTCTTTCTTATTTCATTTCATAAATAATTTTCCCGTTGAAAATCGTATAAAGAGGCCGTGTTTCCAGAATTTCTTTGTGCGGAATAGTCAGCAAATCTTTTGAATGAACGACCAGATCGGCTAATTTTCCGACTTCGATCGTGCCTTTTTCGTTTTCGGCAAATTCGGCGTAGGCTGATTCAAGAGTGTAATTGCGGATCGCGTTTTCCATCGAAAGTTTTTCCTGCGGAATCCAGCCGTTTTCAGGAATGCCTTCCGTATCTTGACGCGAAACGGCGGCATATAAGGTTAAATATGTGTTCAAAGGTTCGACCGGAGCATCCGTGCCGAAAGCGACGCGGACATTGTTGGCCATAAAGGTATGCCACGAATATGCACCAAGCGAGCGGTATTCGCCCAAACGATCAGGAGCCCAACGCTTATCGGTGATCGCATGCGTCGGCTGCATCGAAGCGATCACGCCGAGTTCGGCGTAACGCTTAAAATCCGAAGGTGCGACAACCTGTGCATGTTCGATGCGGTGGCGAATTGGTTTAGGTTCGTGTGAAACCATAATGCCAGTAAAAGTAAATTCTCCTTTTTTAAGTGTTTCTCCATTATAAACAGTAAATAATCCTGTCGGACTACCTACGTAATTACCTATCCCTACAGTTGGAGCAATATCTCTTGGATCAGTTTTTACTACCGCTTTCGATTTAGGTTTTGGAGTATCTGTTGATGAAATATCAAGTTTGGGTGAATCAAAATTCTCAATTACATCATTCTCAGAAGGTTCTTTACTGGAAATAATTTTTGGAGCAGAATTTCCATTTTTTGCGATTTCAAATCCATCCAAAGCAATCCGATTTGCCCGGTCGCCGATGGCGTGGAGTCCCATTTGAAAACCGGCCGCATCGCGTTCGACGATCATTTTTATCATCTCGTCGGGATCGCGGCGGGGAATTCCCTTATTGTTCGGATCGTCGGAAAATGGTTCGAGCATGGCGGCGGTGCGGGAGCCGAGCGTGCCGTCCATATAACCTTTCAGAATGCCGAGTTTGAGCCGCGAAGGATTTAATTTTAAGCCCAGAAAATCCGAACGCTGTTTTTTCAAAGTTTCGAGTTCCGTATCAAAATTCTGCCAGACGGCGACGCGGGCGGTTAATTTGTCCTGTTCCAAAAGCTTCCGGTAAAGCGGAATTGCTCCGTAATCCGAACCGCCCTGGACGCTTGTTAATCCAAATTTTCTTGCTTCTTCCAACGCGAGTTCGATGCCTTTTAAGGTTTCTGCCTCCGTCGGTGGCGGCACGACGCGGCCGACCAGGCCTTGAGCCGTTTCCTTTAAAACGCCTTCCGGTTCGCCCCGTTCATCAAAAACTATCTCGCCGCCTTCCGGTGCTTGCGTGTCTTTGGTGATTCCCGCCAACTTAAAAGCCAGCGAATTCGACCACGAGATATGTCCGTCAACTCTCTGCAAAAAGACGGGATTATCGGGCGAAATGTCGTCCAGATCCTTCCGCGTCGGCAGACGGTTTCCCCACAGCGTATGATCCCAACCGCGTCCCAAAACCCAGGCACCTTTCGGCAATTCCCTGATCTTCGCGGCAATCCGCCGTTTGGCTTCTTCGATCGTATTTGAACCGTTCAGGTCAACTCTCAGTAACGCCAGACCGACGCTGACAAAATGGATATGGGCATCATTAAATCCGGGCGTAACGAGTTTGCCTTTGAGATCAATTTCCCGTTTCGCCTTGAATTTTTCACGCAGTTGCTCCGTGTTTCCGACGGCGAAAATCTTCTCGCCTTTGATCGCCACGGCCTGATGGATCGTACCTTTTCCATCGGCAGAAAAAATTTTGCCGTTGTAGAGCAAAAGGTCAACATCGCTTTCGGATTGTGCGAACGTAAGATTTGGGAGAATAAATAATGAAATAAGTGTTAAAGCAAAAAGTTTTTTTAGCATTCTGTTTTCCTTTGAAAAATTTTTGAAGTGAATTGATTTTAACGGATTTTGCAAAAAATAAAAATGTTCGCCGGAACGCCGTCATCTTGACGGCAACCGTCGCGGGAGCGTTGAAAAAAAGCCGGCGAACTTTAAAGATTTAATTCGGCTATAAATTTTGCGATGTTTGTTTTCGTATTACACGCACTCATTGCCGGTAAGATGTCGGCGTTCCATTTTGCTTGCCATTTTTATTTTCATATAATCAGACAAACCGAAAATTTTTAACATAATTAAGGAGAATCCATGACGACAGAAACTTTGAATTTTGATACTGCCAACGGGGCGACGACAGCCTTTGTTGCTAAGCCTGAAAATAGTGAAAACTCCAAAGCCGTGATTTTGATTCAGGAATGGTGGGGTTTGAATGACCACATCAAGGATATTGCCGGGCGTTACGCCGACGAGGGTTTTATCGCCATCGCACCTGATCTTTATCGCGGAAAATTGGCGACCGATCCGCAGGAAGCTTCGGAATTGATGAACGCTCTCAAGATCGAAGACGGCATTGACACGATCAAAAACGCGATCGAAAAAGCGAGAGAAACTTTCGGCAATTCGCATTTCGGCATTTCCGGCTATTGTATGGGCGGAACTTACGCCCTGCGGGCCGCCTGCGAACTCGAAGGCATTTCCGCCGCCGCACCTTTTTACGGCGATATTCCTTCGGAAGATATTTTGAAAAATCTGGACGCTCCGACGATCTTTATTTCGGGAACAAAGGACGAATGGATCAACCCGGAAAAGGTTGCAACGCTCGAAGAAATTGCCGATAAATACGAACTGCCGCTCGATTCGGTCGTCTATGAAGCCGACCACGCCTTTTTTAACGACACGCGGCCGGAAGTTTATGACAAAGAAGCGGCACAGGACGCCTGGGCGAAAGTGATTCAGCTTTTTAATAATGAATTATAGGGTCATTTTTTCTTAGACATCTTTCCAAAATAATTTCAGTCAGTCTGCTTGCGGACTTATTTTGGAAAGATGTCTTTCAGCAAATCTTCCAATTCATCAATTCCCGGCAAAGCCGTTCTCGCACCGATCTCGCGGCATTTCAAAGCGGCGACGGCGTTTGCCATTCTGGCGGATTCCTCAATCGTTTCGCCTTTTAACAAACCGTATAAAAAACCCGTCCGAAAAGAATCGCCCGCTCCGGTCGTGTCTTTGCAAACGCCGGGAACTTCAAAACCTTTCGTTTCGATAAATTTATTTTCAACCAGCATCAGCGAACCTTTTTCGCCCAAGGTCATTCCGGCGATCCGGCAACCGTAGCGGGATTTGATCTCGTATAAAGCTTCTTTTGTATCGGAAATTCCCGTAAATTTCTCGGCGAATTCGGCGGATGAGATGAAAATGTCAACCAGCGGCAGAAGTTCTTCGATGCCTTCAAAAATGTTGTCTATGTCGATCGAAACGACCGTCCCGTTTTTACGGGCAAGACGAGCGAGTTTGATGCAGGCCTTTGTGTCGTGCGGCGTAAAATGCAGAACCTTCCCGAGCGTGGCAAGTTTTTCGGAGACTTCCTCTGCTGAAAATGACAACTTTTTATCGCGGTTCCAGATGATCGTCCGCTCGCCGTTTCTTTCGTCAATAATGATAAAGGCGATCTGCGTTCTCGCCCCTTCGATCTGTTCGGCAAAATCCGTGTTGACGCCTTCCTGGATAAGGGTTTGCAGACCGAAATTTCCGGCTTCGTCCGTGCCGAAGCGTCCGGCATAAGCGGTCTTGAGGCCGAGCCTTTGCAAACCGACCAGCGTTGTCGCCACTTCGCCGCCCGCCGATTGCGTGTATTCCGTAAGTTCGATCTTTGAATCGAATTCGGGATAAAAGGGAACCTGAATCAAAAAATCAACCGCATTCGTGCCGAAACCGACCACATCGAATTTTCTGTTTTTTGCCAAATCGAAGGGAAAATTCATTGATTTATCTTGCCAAAATGTTTCAAAAAAAGCTAAATTGAAATTAGTAAATTTTCCCGCATCTATATCATCGGCGGGATGCAGTAATACAATCTTAAAAATTTGAATATTATTGGAGATAAGTGAAAATGCCTTCAGCCGTTTGTCCCGAATGCGATGAAAAAATTCATGTCAATGCCGACGTAGATCAAGGCGATATAATCGTTTGTGAAGAGTGCGAAACGGAACTCGAAGTTGTCGGACTCGACCCGATCGAATTAGACCCGTATTTTGATGATGGTTACGATGATTACGACGATGACGACGATTTTGATATTTTCGACGATGATATGGAAATGTAAGACGGTCGGCAGACGGTAGAAGCAGTTGGCAGTAAGGCTTTTCAGTTTCTTACATTTAAAATAAACTGCAAAATCTGCAATTTCTACACATTCCTGCCAACCGCCAATTGCTACTGCCGACTGATCTTAAATCCTTCCCGATTTTGCTTGATCACAAAATCTCTTGAACTTTCGATCTTGACCTGCCGGAATTTGCCGTTGCGGTCGGCCGTTTCGTCGGGGTAAAAGGCGAGTGCGTAAGAAGCGGTAATTTCCTCGGCCAAAGCCTTAAAAAGCGGCTCAAAATCCTTTTCCGTGGCATAGAACGAACGTCCGCCCGTGCGTTCCATCAAACCGCTGGCTTCGAGAAGCGTCAAAACCGGCTTGGAATTTCCCGAAAGTCTCGAATAAGACGGCAGAATTACCGCATAGACGCTCGTTTCGGCATCATTCGCCCGTTCGATGACCGTTTTCGGCGAAACCGTATCGCCGACCGGATAACCGTCCGTGATGACGATGACGACCCTTTTCGGAATCTGACTTTTCACGCTTCGCGGCGATTTTTTTCGGATCAGCCGCACGGCATCATCAACCGCATCGTAAGCGTGGGTCGAAAGACCGTCCTGGTCTTTTAAGATCTTATCGAAGGTTTTGCGGAGTTTGGCGGGTTTATTTGTAAAGGATTGCAATGTTTTTACTTCCATTCCGAAGGTCATGACGGCAAAATACGAGTTGTAATCGGCGAGGCGTTTGATGAATTTCTGCATCGCATCCCGCAAATTTATCAGTTCTTCCTTTGTAATACTTCCCGAAACGTCTAGAGCAAAAACGAGTGAAAGCGGACGGTTGGCGTCATTTTTTTTGATCGGTTTGAAAAAATCTATCGGACGCTTTTCGCCGTCAACATAAAGTTCGAAATCTTTGGCTTCCAGCCCGCGGATCGGATTGCCGTTTTTATCCGTAACGGAAACTTCAAAGGAAACGAG
>JBGTRS010000169.1:0-214 GCA_041940665.1 Pyrinomonadaceae bacterium
ATTTTCAGGATCTGATGCGGCAGAGAGTGGCGATCGAAAAATATATCGCCTTCCGATTTCGTTCATTTGTCGTCATCACGCCCGAAGACGAAAGAAATTACTATCGCAATGTCTTCACACCGGACTTCCGCCGCCGCAACCCCGGGCTTCTACTGCCGCCTTTCGAGGACGTGCAGGAACGCATCAACGCGATTTTAACCGAAGAAAAAGTCGC
>JBGTRS010000169.1:224-8770 GCA_041940665.1 Pyrinomonadaceae bacterium
GTCAAGGTGCGACAACGGCAGAACTTTTTGAAACAAATATGCGTCCTTAGCTATATTGAACAAATGAATTTCGCAGAACAATTGCCAAAAATTTTCGGTAACCCGACGTTACTTAGCGAAATGTTCGAAAAATTTCTCGACAATGCCGAAGCCCGTGCCGACATCGTCATTTTGAGCGAGGTTTAAGATAAACTCAAACTTCCGACAGCTTTATATTTGCCTTCCTTTTGTTAAAATTGTATTTAACAAATATGGAACATTTCGATGTATTGATCGTGGGAGCGGGGCTTTCGGGCATCGGGGCGGCGGCCCATCTGAAAATGGATTGCCCGGAAAAGAGTTTTGCAATATTTGAAGGTCGCGGAACGATGGGCGGAACCTGGGATCTCTTTCGCTATCCGGGTATCCGTTCCGATTCCGATATGTTCACGCTCGGCTACCGATTCCGCCCGTGGAACGACCCGAAAGCGATCGCCGATGGTCCGGCAATTTTGAAATACATCAAGGAAACGGCGGAAGAATTCGAAGTTGATCAAAAGGTCCGCTACAACCACAAAGTCCATAAAGCCGAATGGAACTCAAGCGAAGCACTTTGGAAAGTGACGGCCCAAGCCGGCGACGAAGAAAAACATTTCACCTGTAATTTTCTCTATCTCTGCACCGGATATTACGATTACGAGAACGGATATACGCCCGCGTTCAAGGGAATGGAAGGTTTCAAAGGCGAGATCATTCATCCGCAGAAATGGACGGATGAAATAAATTACGAAAACAAAAAGATCGTCGTCATCGGCAGCGGTGCGACCGCCGTCACGCTCGTTCCGGCACTTGCGGAAAAAGCCGAACATGTCACGATGCTGCAACGCTCGCCGAGTTATATCTTGTCCGTTCCGGCAAAAGATGTGATCGCCAACACGCTCCGGAAAATTTTGCCGAAGCGGGCGGCCTATACGATCTCGCGCTGGAAAAATGTCCTGCTCGGACTGGGCATCTATACGATGTCCCGGAAAAGCCCGCCGTTTATGAAAAGTTTTATCAAACGCGGCGTTCGGAAAGAACTCGGCGAGGATCTGGCAAACGAACATTTTACGCCCGAATATAATCCTTGGGATCAGAGGCTGTGTCTTGTTCCCGATTCCGACCTTTTTAAATCTATCAAAGAAGGAACGGCAAGCGTCGTTACCGACCACATCGAAACTTTTACGGAAAAAGGATTAAAACTAAAGTCCGGCAAAGAACTCGAAGCCGATATGATCGTCACGGCAACGGGCTTAAATATGAAAATTATGGTCGGTTTAGAGCTTGTCGTTGATGAAAAGCCGGTCGAATTATCCGAAAAGCTGACCTACAAGGGAATGATGTATTCTGACGTCCCGAACGCCGCTTCCGCCTTGGGTTATACGAACGCCTCTTGGACTTTGAAAGCCGATCTGACCGCTCAATATATCTGCCGGATGCTCAATTTTATGGACGAAAACGGTTATCAGATCGCCGTGCCGCGTCTGAACGATGATTCGATCAAACCCGAACCGGCGGTAGATTTTACATCCGGCTACATCCAGAGGGCGTTAAAAGACCTGCCGAAACAAGGCTCGAAACTCCCTTGGCGGGTCAATCAAAATTACATCAAGGACATAAAAATGTTCCGCTACGGCAAAATTGACGACGGAACAATGGAATTTAGATAGTCATTTATCATTGAACAAAATGATAAATGTTAAATGATAAATGTTAAATGAATATGAGCCTAACAAATGAAAGCGTCGTTGTTATCACAGGTGCGGCATCGGGCATCGGTCGTGCTTTGGCTGTCCGTTTTTCACGGGAAAATATCGCCGGAATCGCCATTTCCGATGTTAATGAGGAAGGATTAAATGAAACCGCAAAGCTGATAAACAACCCGAATATAAAACTAACGACGCACATCGTTGATGTCGCCAGCGAAGACGAAATGCGTAAATTCGCTGAAGACGTCGCCGCTCAACATTCCCGCATCACGCACATTATCAACAACGCCGGAGTCGCTCTCGGCGGTTCCGTCGAGGAAGTTTCGCTCGAAGACATCCATTGGTTGATCGACATCAATTTCTGGGGCGTCGTCCACGGCACAAAATTCTTCCTGCCATTTTTAAGAAAAGAAAAGTCCGCCCATATCGTCAATTTCTCAAGCCTTTTCGGCATCATCGCCCCGCCGGGAAATGCCGCCTACTGCGCCAGCAAATTCGCCGTCCGCGGATTTTCCGAAGCCCTCCGCCACGAACTCGAAGATACAAACATCACTGTCTCCGTCATCCATCCCGGCGGTGTTGCCACCAACATCGTCAACACGGCAAGAATCGGCAAATACGTAGAACTTTCGGAAGAAGAGATCGCCAAACGCCGCGAAAAAGAAAACAAAAACCTGAGCCGCACGAGCCCCGAAGAAGCCGCCGAAACAATCGTCCGCGGCATCAAGTCCAAAAACCCGCGAATCCTCGTCGGTTTTGATTCCCGCTTGCTCAGTTGGATAAATCGAATTTTCCCGCGTCGCTATTTTGCCGTCATTGATCTTATCAGTGGTGGAAGGCTCAGGAATGATTAAATATTTTACGAAACACGTTCAGAGTTCAAACTTTTGAACTCTGAACACGATTTTCAAACTTTCTAAATTTGAAATAAACAATTTCTCTAATTCAAAATTCCAAATGATTCAACAACATAAACTATTTAAGCTTTTTCCAAAATTTTCTTGTTTCCTTTGAACAATCGTAGCGAATCTCCCTTTTAATATGATTGGATAGAACTTTGTTATTTATCAAAATTTGAACCAAGTCCGTGCGGTGAATTCCGCAATTTGTTTTGTCATAAATTACCTCAAGCGGTTTTCTACATTCTTTGGAAGGATTGGTCTGGTAAATATCAATGTAACTACATGCGAGTTGATGAATTATGTCTTTGTCTTCGTTATCTTCAGCAACCTTTTTTAATAATTCCCAATCACCTTTTTGATAATTTTTGATTAAGAGATTTGTGTAATTATAAGGTGAACCGAAACTGTGCAAATTACGAACTGCAAAGCCGCGAATATAGCCTGACTCGAAAAAACGTAACGCCTCAATTGCAAAGAATTTCAGTCTGTATTTATTTTTATGTGTAAATTCAGCAATTTCTAAGATCGGGCTAAAATCAAGTGGAAATTTAACTCTTGAGAAAAGACTCAAGTATTGTGCTTGTTTTTTCTTATTTGTTTCTTTCAAAAAATCATTCGCCAATTTTTTGAGGTCTTTTTTTGATAATTTTTGAAGTGCGAAAGGCGATAAAAATACGTTTTTACCGTTGTCTATCACATCTTTAATAAGTTTGTAATCATAAATTTTCTTTGTAGGCTTGTAATGCTTAAATTTTCGACTCTCAATCATTTCAAGGTATATTTTGATATGAGAATTATTTTCCGCAAACTTTCTTAATTCGCTGTAAACATCAATTTTTGGATTTTCTTCTTGAAAGTTATCAACAAAGAAACTGTCTTCCCATTTATCAGGATTTTCTGACAAGAATTTACCTTTAGTTTCAGCAATAAATTTTAACCCTTTCAACCCATCAATCTCGACAATCACATCTTGTCCACACCAATCCGAACCGCTTATCGCGTATTTGTAATAACTCTCATAAACGGCTTCTTTCGCTTTTTCATCACCTTGCTTTGCAAAAATCGCTGCAACTCCAAAAAGCTGTTCGGTTGACCAATCATTATTGCTCTCTGTTTTTAACGCCTCATAAATTATTGGAAGAATTTTTTCTTTTTGACCGGAAAGTTCTATCAATTCAGCAATATAAAAATCTCTGTCAGGTTCACACTGCTGATCGTATGAAAAATCAAACAAAGCGGCTTCGATAATATATTTTGAGAAATCTACATTTGGATTTTCTTTAATGAGAATGTGAGTTTCACCAGTCCCGCGTCTAATTGCACTCTTAAATTTTTCTTTGAGATTCATAAATAGTTTTATCTAAACAAACATTTTCCCCGGATTCAAAATGCCGTTGGGGTCGAAGACTTTTTTTATTCCTTTCATAATTTCTAGTGTCGGTTGGTCAACGGCTAGTCGCAAGTATTGGCTTTTGACGTAGCCGATGCCGTGTTCGCCGGAGATCGTGCCGCCAAGTTCGACGGAGAGTTCGAAGGTTTCTTTGACGGCCCGGCGGGCGTTGGCGAGCGAAACGGGATCGTTTCTATCGCACATAAAATTGACGTGGATGTTGCCGTCGCCGGCGTGGCCGAAGTTGGCGACGAAGGTCGAGTGTTTTTTGCCGATCTCTTCGATCCGTCTGATCAATTCGGGAACTTTTGAACGCGGGACGACGACGTCTTCGTTGATCTTGAGGTTGTTGTATTTCATCAAGGATGGCGAAATTGCCCGCCGGGCGTCCCAGAGTTTGTTTTCGTCCTCTTTGTTTTCCGAACGGAGAACGTCGAAACCGCCGTTTTCTTTCAAGATTTTTTCGATGAGTTTGGAATGTTTTTCGACTTCTTCCGTAAAACCGTCAACCGCAACGAGTAAAACGGCGTTTGTATCTTTGGAAAATCCGAAGGCGTAATTTTCTTCGATCGCCCCGATGCAGTTGCGGTCAATGACTTCCATTGCCATCGGCAAGAGACCTTCAGGCGTGAATTTGGTCAAGACTTCGCAGGCTTCTTCCATTGATCTGAACGAAGCCCGGACGGTCGCCGTCGCTTCCGGTGCAGGAAGAAGTTTCAAGGTCGCTTCGGTGATGATTCCGAGCATTCCTTCCGAACCGCACATCAAACCTGTCAGATCAAACCCGACGACATTTTTGACCGTTTTCCCGCCCGTGCGGATGATCTCGCCCGTCGCCGTCACGACTTCCAGACCCAAAACCGAATGTTTCGTTACGCCGTATTTCGGCGTCCGCATGCCCCCTGCGTTTTCGGCGATGTTGCCGCCGATAAATGAATCTTTGTAAGAAGCGGGATCGGGCGGAAATATCAGACCGAATTTTTCGACCTCTTCCTGCAATTCAAACGTGCGAATACCGGGCTGGCAGACGGCGTAGAGATTTTCTTCCGAAATCTCGATGATCTTGTTCATCCGGTCGGTGCCGATGACGATCCCGCCGTCAACCGGAACGGCTCCGCCCGTATAGCCGACGCCGCCGCCGCGGGCCGTCACGGGAAAAATCTCCGCATTGGCAAGTTTCAAAATTTCGGAAACTTCCTGAGTGTTTTCGGGAAAAAGCACGGCTTCGGGCGGAAACTTTTCCTTGACCGCATCCGCCCCGTACGGCTCGACCTTTTCCGGCTCGATCAGAATATTTTCACCGCCGACGATCTTTGATAACTTTTCCAAAACTTCGGGCTTCGAAGCATTCGTTGTTTTGCGACCTTTTGAATCAAAATGGATTGATTTGAACATAAAATAATTTCACCACAAAATTTAAAATAAGAAAAGACGAGCAGTATATACAAGCTCGTCTTTTATAAAATCCTGAAAAACCTTTTTATTACAGTAATTTATCTACTCTTTTAGCGATCACATCGGCCGTGTCTGTTTCGGCAAACGGGTCGGAACCGCTGATCGGGTCGCCGTCGGATTTTCCGGCTTTATCGAGAATTATGAACGCCGGAAGCTGGTCGAGCTTGTATTTTTGCGTCGCCTGCTTACCGTCCTGGTCCCGCAGGATCGTGACGTTCAACTTATTGCGTTTGGCAAATTTTTTGATATCGTCATCGCTGGCGTAGTTTTTGGATTTTTCCGAAGCCGAATCCGTCGCGATGAAATAAAATATGACATCATCGCGTCCTTCGTATTTTTTCGCCAGTCTGTTGATCGTTTCGGCCTGTTCGTTGGAAAGCGGAAGCCAGCTGGCACCGATGCCCATGACGACGACCTTATCTTTTTGAGCTTCGACATCAATCTGATTTCCTTCCAGAGACGTAAAAACCATCTTTTGGGCCGAAACGCTCAAAGTCATTGCAAAAACAAAACTTAACAAAACTGCTAAAAATTTTATGTTTTTCATAATTTTCTCCTGCCGAAAAGCGGCAAATGCACTTATTAAGATGCAATTTTGGTTCCGTTTTACTGTCTTTTATTCAAAACGAGGTTATCGATCAGCCGAATTTCGCCGAAACGCACTGCAACTGCCAGTAAAACGGGGTTTTCGCCGATCTTTTCGAGCGGTTCGAGCGTTTCGTTATCAACCACGGCGATATAATCTATCTTTGCCAACGGCTCTTTTTCGATCTCATTTTGTATTATTTCGGATAAATTCCCCGCATTTCGTTCACCTTTTTCCCAGGCGATCTCCGCTTCCAATAAGCCTTTGTAAATGATTGAAGCCGCTTCTCTGTGCTCCGTTGTCAAACGCTTATTGCGGGAGGACATTGCCAAACCCGACCTTTCTCTGACGATCGGAATGACGATGATCTCCGTATCGAAACCCAAATCCTGAGTCAGACGCTTGATGATAGCAACTTGCTGAGCATCTTTCTGACCGAAAAACGCAAAATCGGGACGGATCGTGTTGAAAAGAATCGTCACGATCGTCGCCACGCCGCGAAAATGTCCGGGACGCGAAGCTCCTTCCAGTTTTTCCGATAATTCATCAACCGTCACATAAGTTGAAAATCCTTCGCCGTAAATTTCTCCCGCTTCGGGAGCAAAGACGTAATCAACATTGTGTTCGGCAAGCAGGGCGGCATCCGAAGTTAAATCACGCGGATATTTTTCAAAATCCTTTTGTTCGTTAAACTGCGCCGGATTGACAAAGACGGAAACGATGACGATATCCGACATCTGCCGGGCTTTTCTGACAAGTTCGAGATGGCCTTCGTGCAGAGCTCCCATCGTCGCCACAAAACCGATAATCTTATTCTCACGCCGAAGTTTGCGTGCCAAAGATGCCATCCTCTGTCGTCGGTTGATTATTTCCATAGAAAAACTTTATTGTTTTAAACTCTCCAGATCAACGCTTTCGGGCATACCGTAAGATTCTTTATCATTCGGATAATTCCCTTCTTTGACATCCTTCATCCAATTCGTCACGGCTTCGGTCATAACTTCGCGGAGGTCGGCATATTGACGGACAAAACGCGGAAGCCGGCCGAAGGTCAGACCGACGAGATCGTGCAAGACCAAAACCTGTATGTCGCAGGCCGAACCGGCACCGATTCCGATGGTCGAAATTTCCAGTTCATTCGTAATAATTTCGGCAATTTCACGCGGGACGAGTTCGAGAACGATGGCAAATGCTCCGGCCTCTTCAAGAAGTTTGGCGTCTTCGATCAGTTTTTGGGCGTCTTCTTCGGTTTTTCCCTGGACGCGGTAGCCGCCAAGCTTATGAACCGATTGCGGCGTCAGCCCGATATGGGCGACAACGGGAATCTCCTCGTCAACGAGGCGTTTGACGAGTTCGACGCGGTTTCGGCCGCCTTCCAGTTTAATCGCTTCCGCCCCGCCGTCCTTCATCAATTTCAAGGCATTCCGGACGGTCGTGTTTTCGCCCGTGTGATAGCTTCCGTAAGGCATATCCGAAACGATCAGAGCGTGATCCGCTCCGCGTTTGACGGCTTTGGTTGCCGATAAAATTTCTTCCAAAGTTACGGGAATCGTATTGCCGTAACCGTGGATGACGTTGCCGATGCTGTCGCCGACGAGTATTATTTCAACTCCCGCCTCGTCAACGATGCGGGCTGTCGGGTAATCGTAAGCCGTCAGGCAAACGAGTTTTTCGCCTTTTTTTTTCGCTTTACGCAAAGCGGGAACATAGATCTTTTCGGGTATGTCCGGTTTTAGATATGCCATAGCTTAAGATTTTGCGATTATAGACGCAAAAAGTCTAGGAAGTCTAGAAGGTCATATATTCTCAAGAAGTGGAAGATTTTGAAAAAGACTGATTTTCCGATTTGTTCAAACTTCCGGGACTTTGATTCGGATTCCAGCGGGTCACGGCTGAAAAATCTTCGACATCTTCGAGTAATTCCTGAATCGTTTTGTGTTTGACCGGATGAACGAGATGCGGTGCGAGTTCCGCCAGCGGAACCAGCACGAATCTCCTCTGATGTGCGTGTTTATGCGGAATCTGCAGAAATTCCGTATCAATATGCGTGTCGCCGTAAAATAAAAGATCGAGATCAACCGTGCGTGGTGCCTGGAGGAATTTATGCCGGCGGCCGAGCAGATATTCGATTCGTAAGGTTCTGGCCAGAATCTGCGAAGGCGTAATGTTTGTAACCTCGCATTCGGCAACCATATTCAGGTAAGGATTATGGTCTTCGACGCCGAACGGCTCGGTTTCATAGATCGCCGAAAGCCTTTTCAGGCACAATCCCGCTTCCATCAAACCGCGAACCGCGAGCAGAAGATTTCCGGCTCGATCACCGAGATTCGAGCCGAGCCCGATATAAACTTTTGTAATTTCAGTTTCCACTTTTTTTATAAAGTTACGACTAGATGTTCCTTTAAGAGATTTTTATTATAACACGATAAATTCTGCAAATACGAAAATTATCTTTTTACTTTTTCTGCTTTCAATGTTTCAATAAA
>JBGTRS010000170.1:0-8733 GCA_041940665.1 Pyrinomonadaceae bacterium
ATGACGATACCCGCCCCCTCGCCGATGACAAAACCGTCGCGTTCCGCATCAAACGGACGCGACGCCCGTTTCGGCTCATCATTTCTGGTTGAAAGGGCTCGCATCGAAGCAAATCCGGCCACCGACATCGGCGTGATCGCACTTTCCGCACCGCCGCAGATCATCGCGTCGGCATCCCCCCGCTGGATGATCTTGAAACTGTCGCCGATGGCGTGTGAACCGGCCGAACAAGCCGTCGCCGTCGCCGAATTCGGTCCCTTCGCTCCATGACGGATCGAAACGTTGCCCGAAGCGAGATTGACGATCGCCGAAACGATAAAGAACGGCGAAACCCGGCCCGGTCCCGAATTGAGCAATTTGTCGTGTTCGCGTTCGATCGCCCAGAAATCACCGATTCCCGAACTTATATACGTTCCGACCCGTTCGGCGTTCGAACCGTTTATCTCAAGTCCGCTGTCTTTCATCGCTTCATCCGAAGCCGCTATCGCAAAATGCGTGAAAGCCCCCATCCGGCGGGCTTCTTTCTTTTCAATGTAATCCTCCGCGATAAAGTCTTTAACTTCACACGCAAATTTCACATTGAAATCTTCGGTATCGAATTTTTTGATATAGTCCGCACCGCTTTCGCCCTTCATCAATGAATCCCACGTGGTCGGAACATCATTGCCCAAAGGCGTCACCAATCCGAGACCTGTAACTACAACACGACGTTTCATAATTTTAGTGAATTGTGAACGGTGAATAGTGAATAGTTCTTCAATTTCTACTCACTATTCACCATTCACTATTTACAAATCTAGCCTTGATGCTGTTCAACATATGCGTAAGCATCCTTTACGCCCTGGATTTTTTCGGCGTCTTCATCGGGAATTTCGATGTCGAATTCCTCTTCAAAACGCATCACGAGTTCAACCAAATCCAATGAATCCGCCCCTAAATCTTCGATAAAACGTGCGTTTTCGGTAACTTCGGCTTCGTCAACACCCAATTCGTCAACGATGATCTGTTTAATTTTTTCTTGAACTTCTGACATATCTTCTCCTGTTATCTTTTTTATAAATTATTTTTAGTATTACTTAAACTTTCCCGGTCTTCGACATTAAAAACGCGAACATCGCGGTTTATCTGTCTGACCAGGCCCGATAAAACTTTTCCGGCCCCGACTTCGATAAAAGTGTCAACACCTTTATCAATCAGATTCTCCACCGTCTGCAACCAGCGAACCGGCGAGGAAACCTGATCGGTCAAAGCCGCGGCGACCCTTTCGCCCTTAGAATTTTCTTCCGCCGAAACATTTTCGATGATCGGAAACTCCAGATCATTAAAGTTAATTTTCTTCAAATCAATCTTCAGTTTTTCCTGGGCGGGCTTCATCAATTCGCAATGAAAAGGAGCGGAAACATTTAGCTTTATCGCCCGCTTGGCTCCGTCTTCTTTTAATATTTCGCACGCCCGGTCAATCGCTCCGGCGTGTCCGGCTATGACGATCTGTTTCGGCGAATTGATGTTGGCCGGTGAACAAATCTGCTTATCGGCGGCCTCGTTACAGCCTTTTTCGACCGCCGTCAGATCCAGTCCGAGAATCGCCGCCATCGCTCCCATTCCGACGGCCACCGCTTCCTGCATATATTTTCCGCGATTGCGAACCGTTTTAACGGCACTTTTCAAAGTCAATGAACCGGCCGCGACCAGAGCCGAGTATTCTCCCAAACTATGTCCGGCGACAAAATCCGGTGGCGGAAAACCTTCCGCCTGCATTGCCCGATACGCCGCGACCGAAGTTGTCAGAATGGTGGGCTGTGTATTTTCCGTTAAAGCCAAATCTTCGTCGGTTCCCGCAAAGCACATTTCGGAAAGCGAAAAGCCAAGTGCTTCGTCCGCGTCTTCAAAAACTTCTTTGGCGGAAGGAAAATTATCGTATAAATCCTTTCCCATTCCAACCGCCTGGCTTCCCTGCCCCGGAAAAATGTATGCAATTTTACCCATTAAAATTATTTAAAACCGAATAAGCGTCCCGCCCCACGTGACGCCGCCGCCAAACGCCGTCATCAAAACCAGATCGCCTTCAACGATCTTTCCGTCTTTTAAGCATTCATCGAGAGCGATCGGGATCGAAGCCGATGAAGTATTTCCGTGTTCGGCAATGTTTGAATAAACTTTTTCTTCGGGGACGTTCAGACGCGACGCGACGGCATCCGTAATTCTTTGATTGGCCTGATGCGGAATGACCATTTTGACATCGTCAACCGTGTAGCCCGCTTGATCGAGCATTTCTTTGGAAATTCCAGCCATCGAACGGACGGCAACCTTGAAAAGTTCGTTGCCGCGCATTTTGAAAAATGGTCGCGGTTTTCGATCGTTTCGTGCGTTGTTCCCAATTTTGTTCCGCCGCCGGGAGCAAATAATTGCTCTTCGTAAGTTCCGTCCGACATAATTTTGGTCGCCAAGATTCCCTTGTCGTCCGCCACCGGACCGAGAACCGCCGCACCGGCACCGTCGCCGAAGATGACGCAGGTCGAACGGTCGGTGTAATCAACATATTTGGTCAAAACTTCCGCACCGATGACGAGAGCGTGTTTGATCGCTCCGGTCCGGATCATTGATTCGACCATCGTGATTCCGTACAAAAACCCCGAACACGCCGCAAAAACATCCATTCCGGCGGCATTTTTTGCTCCGAGTTCTTTTTGGATCAAACAGCCCGTCGAGGGTAAGATCTGATCGGGCGTAGTCGTCGCACAAAGGATTATCTCAATGTCTTCGACACCGACATTTGCATCGTCGAGAGCCTTCTGAGCGGCACGCACGGCAAATTGCGATGTATATTCATCATCCGCCGCCTTTCGTCTTTGTTTGATTCCCGTCCGCGTCGTGATCCATTCGTCCGATGTTTCAACGATCTTTTCCAGATCGGCATTCGTCAAAACGCCTGCGGGATAATCGTGTCCGGTGCCTAAAATTCCTGCGTTCATAAATTATAAGTTTGCTGAGTTTGGCGAGTTGACTAAGTTGACTGAGCTAATAAAACTCAGCGAACTCTGCAAACTTTCAGTCAACTCAGTTAACTAAATTCTAAATCTCTTCTTTTACGTCAAGAATTTTTCGCCCTTTATACATTCCGGTTTTCGGGTTGATCCGATGCGGCTGTAACGGCTCGCCCGTATCTTTATCTATATAAAAATTCGGAACTTCCAAAGCATCGTGTGAACGGCGTTTGCGGGTTCTCGATTTTGATTGTCTTCTTTTCGGATTTGGCATAATTACTCCTTCTGGAATTAAAAATTAAAAATGTAAAATTAAAATACTTTTTAATCCCACATTTCTCATTTTTAATTTTTAATTTTTAACTTTCTTAAAGCCGACCAACGCGGATCAACTTCATCTTCTTCACATTTACAATCTATCAAATTTCGGTTTGCACCGCATTGCTCGCACAAACCTTTACAATCTTCTCTGCATAAAACTTGCGTCGGTAGTGCGAGCAAGATCTGTTCGCGGGCAATTTCCTTGAGATCTATCTTGCCGCCCTCAAAGATCGAAACGTCCAGATCTTTGATCTCTAGTTCGATCTCCTGATCTTCCGTATAATTTTCCGCCGTGATAAAAGCCGTTTCCAAATCGTTTTCGATCTTGTGCGAAACCGCTTTCAGACAGCGATGACAGTTTATCTCGACATCGGCGGAAATTTCGCCTTGTATTTCAACCCTGGCACCCCGGTTATCGAGTTTTCCTTTAAAAGAAACCTCATCTTTTAAATTCACAAACTCACTTTCCAGATCAATCTCATTCGGTTTTAGCTCAAAATCGAATTTAATCTGCTTTTCCCCAAGTTTTACAAGGTCAATAATCATTTCACAATCAAGATAAAAAAGATTTCAAACAGCGTAAAACGCAAAGTTAATTATTATACCCTCTGCAATTTTAGTGTCAAACGCAAAAACACACGAAATCAAACGGATAAACCACTGCCAATTGCTTCATCGAGACTCGTAAAACCTCGCTCTTTTAAGATCTCAAGCAGTCTGAAATTGACATCTCTCGCAAAGGTCAAGCCCTGATAGACAAACCCCGTATAGGCCTGTACGAGACTCGCTCCGGCAATGATCTTTTCAAAAGCGTCTTCCGCCGTAAAAATTCCGCCGACACCGATGATCGGCAAATCCCCTTTTGAATATTGGTGAATTTTCCGAATCACTTCATTTGAACGCCTTTGTACGGGCTTTCCGCTCAAACCGCCGCTCCCGATCTGTTCGACAAGGGCCGGATCGGTTTTCAGATCATTTCTGCTGATGGTCGTATTTGTCGCAATTATTCCCGAAATCTTTAAATCCATCGCAATATCAACGATCTGTTCGATTTCGCTGTCCTCCAGATCGGGGGCGATCTTGACCAGCAGAGGCTTTGATGTAACGCCGGCATCCGGCCGGCTGTCGTCAGAGCGTTCCGCTCTTGCATCTGTGCGTGATAATTCAATATTTCTTTTCTGCAAGGTTTTCAATAATTCTTCCAGATTTTCCGCCTTTTGCAGTTCCCGCAAATTCGGTGTGTTGGGTGAAGAGACATTGACGGCGATATAATCGGCCACTTCAAACGCGAGATCGAAACTCATCAGATAATTTTCGATCGCCTCTTCGTTCGGCACGTCCTTATTTTTCCCGATGTTCACGCCCAAAACGCATTTCGGATCAATTTTTTTCAAACGCCCGACAACCTCTGGCGTTCCCTGATTATTAAAACCGAGCCGGTTTATCAAGGCTTTATCTTCCGCCAGCCGAAACATCCTCGGCTTTTCGTTTCCCGTTTGCGGTTCATATGTTACCGTGCCGACCTCGACAAATCCGAATCCGAGCGAAGCTAATTGATTGACGACAATGCCGTTCTTATCAAATCCGGCGGCTATGCCGAGCGGATTTGTAAACTTCAAACCGAACCGTTCGAGTTCGCCGAATGCCTCGCAACCGAATTTTTTATAAGCCAGATTTTGAGCAAACTCGCTCTGTAAGCCCTTTTGCAGTGAATTGATTCCGAATTCGTGAGCCCTTTCCGGATCAAAACGGAAAAGTATCGAGCGGATTATGTTTTGATAAATCGGCATTTATGAACAAATGAGTCTGAGATGTTAGAAATTAAGGCTTTTGATTATCTTTTTTATCTGAATCTTCCTTCGGTTTATTTATGATCGTTGCTGAAACCGGCTTCTTATTTTTGGCAATAATTTCTTCGACCATCTTTCTGGTTTCGTCATACGTCGGCTCTTTGGCATACATTCCGTAGGTCGAATGTCCCGATTGAAAATATCCGTCCAGATGAAAAAGTCTCTCATCCGGTTTCGGTTTCGGCTTTGTCGTCTCACGCCAGACGGCATTTGTCATCGAATATGAACCGAGCGAAATCCGGTATTCCGGCTTGCCGTCCTCATTCAAAATATAAAAAACATACCGCAGGGCTCTGTCCCCGGTCAGTTCAAAATGTTCGAAAACCATTACCTTGCGACCGCCCAAAACCGCTTGCTCCCGGCAATAAAACTCGGCGTCATTCAGTTCGGCAATCGTTCCTTTTTTGCGTAATTCAAACAACTCTTTTCTTTCCGCATCCCGCCGTTCGGAATTTCCGAGCGATTGATAGGTTTGAATCAGTTTTGCTCTGACCTGCCAATCCTGGGCGTCCAGCTCCTTGAGTTTGACCCAGTATTTTTCGGCTTTTTCAAATTTCTGCGTCTGAAAAGCCATCAAACCTCCGTTGTATAATAATCCGGCGGAATCGGGAATGATGGCGATCGCCGCTTCATATTTTGCCAGAGCTTCCGGAAATTTTTTCGCTTCCGCCAGAGTGTTTCCCTCTTCAAATAGCTTTTCAACTTTGGCAATTTCTTCATCCGTGTAAAATTTGTCCTGTGATAAGACGGAGACGCAACCCATCAAGATCAACAAAACCAAGCCGCATAGTGTTCCTGTTTTTTTCATAAAATTCAACCTGCTTAAAATTTAAATTCAGTTTAGCATAAATCAAATGGTTTCACTTGTAAGTATTGCCCTTTGTTTGTTACGATTTTCGCTGAATTATGGCAGATGAAATGAACTTTGTTGAAAAGGCGATAATTATGGATAGCTCGAGAATGAATTGGGCTATGTCGCGGCTGGCATCCGAGATTGTTGAAAATAATCAGGGTGCGAATGATCTGTATCTGGTCGGCATCCGCCGCCGCGGCGTTCCTTTGGCGGAAACCCTGGTTGAAAAGATCGAAGAGATCGAAGGCGTCAAACCGATTTTCGGCATCATCGACATCACGCTTTATCGAGATGATCTTTCGACCGTCGGAGCCAATCCGGTCGTCAACCGCACCGAACTCGATGTTGATATAGACAATAAAACCATCGTTTTGGTTGACGATGTGCTTTATACGGGCCGCACGATCCGGGCCGCACTCGATCAATTGATGGATTTCGGCCGACCGAAAAAAGTCCAGCTGGCCGTCCTGATTGATCGCGGACGCGAACACCGGGAACTGCCGATCCACGCCGACTTTATCGGCAAAACCGTCCCGACATCGGGCAAAGAGATCATCAAGGTCATGCTCAACGAATTCGATGACCGCGAAGCCGTCGGCATTTACATTTTACCCGACGAATAAATTTTCAAAAGCAAGGCACCGCCAATAGCCTTGCTTTTTTTATAAAACAAAATGGAAAAACCTTTTCATCGCAGAGATTTGCTCGGGATCAGAGATCTGACGGCTGACGAGATCATCGGCATCTTAAAGACGGCGGAAAATTTCCGCGAGATTTCCGAACGCGAGGTCAAAAAAGTTCCGACGCTTCGCGGCAAAACCGTCATCAATCTTTTTTTTGAAAATTCGACGCGAACCAGAACCTCGTTTGAACTCGCCGCCAAACGGCTTTCCGCCGATGCGGTCAATATCAGCATTTCGACTTCGAGCGTCGCTAAAGGCGAGACTTTGATCGACACGGCCTTGACGCTCGATGCGATGTCGCCCGACTGCATCGTCGTCCGCCATTCTTCCGCCGGCGTGCCGCATCAATTGGCCAAAATTTCGCGGGCGGCGGTCGTCAACGCCGGCGACGGCACGAACGAACATCCGACGCAGGCACTGCTCGATGCAATGACTATCCGTGAGCATAAACAAAGAATCGCCGGATTAAAAGTTGCCATCTTAGGCGACATCTTGCATTCAAGAGTCGCCCGTTCAAACATCCATCTGTTAACCAAACTCGGTGCAACCGTCCGCGTCTCGGGGCCGAAAACGCTCGTCCCGGATGATTTTTCATATCTCGTCGAAGAAGGTTTGCAGGTTACGCCGACCGTCGAAGAAGCCATCGAAGACACGGATGTCGTCATGATCCTCCGCATTCAAAAAGAACGGCAGGATTCCGCCTTTTTCCCGACCTTGAGCGAATATGCCATCCACTACGGTTTAACTCAGGAACGCCTGAATCTCGCCAAGGACGACGCCATCGTCTTGCATCCGGGGCCGATGAACCGCGGCATCGAGATCGCGTCCGACGTCGCCGACAGTGCCCGCTCGCAGATTCTCGATCAGGTCAAATACGGCGTCGCCGTCCGGATGGCGGTTTTATATTTAGCCACGGGAGGAAAAGCGGTTGAATAATGAAACGATCACACTCTTTCGTCCCGTCGGTAAAAACGAACTGGCTTTATTCAGTTAACATTTATCATTCAACATTGACCATTTTGATAAATGATAAATGATAAATGTTGAATGTTAATGCTGGATTCCGGCGGAGGATTTGGAAGAATTTAATCGGAATATTGTCGGGAAGATCGAAGTAATTGCAAAATTTATAGGTAAATAAAATTGGGAAGAAGAAAGAAAAAATATGGAAAATGCCCATACTGCGGCAACGAAAGCAAACTTACTGAAGATCACATAATTCCTAAATGTCTTTTTAAACCAAATACTATTAAAAGAGCGTTTAAGATTGATGTTTGTGATGAATGTAATAATGACGAAAAATCTAAAGATGATAGTTTTTTACGTGATTTAATAGTTGCCGACAAGGACGCCCACGGAAGTTCAACTGCTAGATTCATTTACAACGAAAAATTTGAAAATTCTGTAAAACAGAATAAATCTGAACTAAACCGAAATTATCTATCAAACTCTAAAAGAGTTATTGTAAAAACCAATAGCGGTCTTTACACTTACGGCAACATATTTAGCGTAGAGAATGAAAGATTGATAAGAATTTTTAGACGTATTATAACAGGTTTATCCTTGAGGACATTTAATCTCAGTATTAATGAACACGCTGAGATAACAGTATTCAAAAAAGTAAAATCAATTGAGGAATATAATGAAGATTTTGAACTAATAATAAAAAATCACTCTAACGGATTTTACACTGGACATAATGGACATACGTTCCATTTCAAAGTGCAATTTGTGATTGTTAATGAAAAACTCCACAGTTATTGGTGGTTAATATTTTATGAAAATGTTTGTTATTTTTTAGCCATTCGATCACCTTTTGAAATAGATAATTCTTTATGAAACTTTTAATAAAAAACGGTCATTTGATTGACCCGATTGGAAAAGAAAATACGGGAAGGAATGTTTTGATCGAGGACGGACGGGTTTCGGACTGGTTGAGGCAGAATGAGGACGCACCGGAAGATGCGGAGGTTTTTGATGCGAGCGGGTTGTTGGTCGCTCCGGGGTTTATTGATCTGCATGTTCATTTAAGAGAACCGGGG
>JBGTRS010000171.1:0-8697 GCA_041940665.1 Pyrinomonadaceae bacterium
GGTTTCAACGCCTAGCCGGCGACCCACCTCATCCGGATTATATTGACGATTTTTATAAGTAAATGCGGTCGCACGTGCGATCACTTTTAATTGCTTTAATTCCGACAGACTGTTGATCAGGCTCTCGCTGATGCCGTCCGACAGATAGTCAATGTTCGGGTCGCCGCTTTCGTTAACGAACGGCAGAACGGCGATTGATTTTCTATCAGCCGATACATTTTCTCCGACCGGCCAGAAAAGATAGCCGAAACCGATTGTAAAGACAAGTAAAAGAGCCGCTATAAGAGCGATGAGTAAGCGACGGCGGGCGGCAGGTTTGCGTACCGGTAAGATCGGCCGCGGAAACTTTTTTCCGTCAACAGTTTCACGCAAAATATGTAGATCGTTCAACATCTCGGCGGTGTCGGTATAACGTTTTGCTTTTTCCTTGGCCAACGCCCGGATGATGATGTTTTCAAGTTGCGGCGGGGCATTGCCGCCTATTTTGGACAGCGGTTCAGGATCGTGTTCTAAAATCGCGGCAATACGGTCGGATTTCGTTTCGCCCTGAAACGGCAGGCGTCCGACGCTCATTTCGTAAAGAATCACGCCCAAACTCCAAACATCGGTCCGCTCGTCTACGGCCTGTCCACGTGCCTGTTCCGGCGACATATAGGCCGCCGTTCCGATTATCTCGCCGATCTCTGTTTCGATTAAGGCCTTTCTTCCTTTTTCCGTCGGTCTGTATTTGGCTATACCGAAATCCAGAACTTTAACCAAGCCGTCTCCGCGAATCATTATGTTTTCGGGTTTAATATCGCGGTGAACAACACCCGCCCCGTGTGCCGCCCCGAGTGCCGAAGCGACCTGAAGTGCGATATCAAGAGACTCGCCGATGGATAGTTTTTTCTTTCGCAGACGGTCGCGAAGCGTTTCTCCGCCGATAAATTCGGTAACGATAAAATCCTGCCCCCGCCATTGACCGATTTCGTGGATCGTTATGATGTTCGGATGATTCAGAGCGGATGCGGCAAATGCTTCCTGACGGAAACGGCTGACACGCGTTTTTTCTTCGGTAATTCGTGCCGGTAAAAGTTTTAGTGCGACATTACGGTTTAGGTGCGTGTCGAGTGCGAGATATACCTCGCCCATCCCGCCCGTACCGATTTGTTTGATGATTTTATAGTGGGAAACTTGCTCGCCGTTGGATGGGCCTTTGTTTGAAAGGGCGTAAACTTCGTCGAGTTGGCCGACCGCCGGCTTTTGCAGAAAGCTGTCGGCTCTGTCGAATGAAGAAAGCAGTGACTCGACCTCGCGGCACAGTTCTTCATCGCCGCCGCAGTTTTCGACGACAAAATTTTCGCGCTCCGACGGCGGCCGTTTTAAGGCAGCATCGAAAATTTTCTTAACTTGTTCCCATTTCTCGCTTTCCATTGTTGTAAAGGGTCTTCCGCCTTTTTTACTTACCTTTCACCTCGTCAGTTCGCGATGCAGCCAGGCACGCGCCACATTCCATTCGCGGGCAGCGGTCGCCCGTGAGATATCCAGTACTTCCGCCGTTTCCTCCAAACTCAGATCGCCGAAAAACCTGAGTTCGACGACCCGCACCTGTCGCTCGTCAATTTCCGCCAGCCGCGTCAATGCTTCGTCGAGTGCGATCAGATCAACCGGTTTTTCGGCGACCGCCACCGTCAAAGCCTCTTCGAGCGGCAGATCGTCTTGATTGCCGCCGCGTTTTTCCCGATGTTTGGTGCGGGCATAATCAACCAGAATCCGCCGCATAGCCTGCGAAGCGATGGCGAAAAAATGTGCACGGTTTTGCCATTCGACATCTCGCTGGTCAACGAGTTTGAGATACGCTTCGTGAATCAAAGCCGTCGTCTGCAACGTATGATTTTTGCTTTCTCGCCGCAAGAAACGTGCCGCCAGCCGGTGCAGTTCGTCGTAAACGAGCGGCATCAACCGGTCAAACGAATCTTTGTCGCCGCTATTGCATTCCCGCAACAGTTGCGTAATTTCTTTAGTTCGGTTTTCCGCCGGATCATTGTCGCTCACACTGTAGCTGTGTTTGTTTTCATTATCCGGTAAGGCTAACGTGATGGCATCTTCCAGTTTCAGTTTGCGTCCTTTCTCGTAAAATGCGTCAAATTCTTTTTCCGAGAATGTGGCGTGAAGTTTCGCCAGATACTCGCTGCGGAAGGCACGTTCAGCCGGTTCAATATTGTATTTGATGGATTCACGCAATTGATCGGCCGCACCCGCCAACATTGCCGCCCGTTCAGGTTTTCCGTGCCACGCGGCTAGTGCCGCAGAGCCATCCAATGCACAAGAGATGTTTATTTTATTTCCTAAATTTTGCAAAGTTCTTAGGCCTTCAGCAAAGTGCGACGTTGCGGACTCGTAATCCCCGTTACAGTATTCGGCTTGTGCTAGATTTATAAGAATATTTGAAACAGAGGACGTTTTACAAAGCTGTCGGCAGATTTCCAAAGCTTCATTAAAGAAGTCGCACGCCGAAGCGTTGTCGCCCGCTACGCGTGCAAAGTCTCCCATCATATTGAGCGAATAGGCAGTGCCGAATTTATCGTCAGCCTCGCGGGCGGCGGCTAAGGCTTTTTTGATAAACCGCTGAGCCTCCGTTCGATCGTCTTTCTCCAGTGCCCATCTCGCTAATCCTCTATAGGATAAAGAAATATAAGACAGATCCTGTGCCGTGCGGCCTTCTTCCAACCCCTGTTCATACATCAACCGGGCTTTCTCTAAATCACCGTGAAACATGGCAAAATTGCCGGCCATATTTAATAAATTGCGGCGTGCTTCAGAGGGGATACGATCGCCGAACTTTAATATTTCTTCCGCAAATTTAAGCCCTTCGGTTAAATATCCCCGATTAGTCCAAAAATGCCGGATCGCACCGGCCAGCCGTCCTGCCATTTCCCTATCAAAGTCAATCGCCCAATGCAGTGCTTCCTGCAAGTTATTGTGCTCCGCTTCCAGCAGATTAAGCCATTCCGTCGGTTGTTCGCCGTGCAGATGCGGCTCGGCTTCTTCGGCGAGAGCTAAAAAATAAGCGGTATGGCTTTGCCTGAACGTTTCCGTTTCGCCACTCGTCTTCAAAGCGTCCAGAGCAAACTCGCGGACGACTTCCAGCATATAAAAGCGCATCTCGCCGCCGGATCGCTCTTTTACAATCAGCAGACTTTTATCAACCAAAGCATTGACTAAATCGAGAACGTTTATTTCGGTTTGATCCTGCTTCCGGTCGTCTTCTACCGCCAAAGCCGGCGAATACGGAACGCTCGAGTTTTGAACAACCGCTTCCGCCGCTTCGAATGTGAAGCCGCCGGCGAAGACGGACAAACGCCGAAACAAAATCTTTTCGTCCTCGGTCAGAAGCTCGTAGCTCCAATTAACTGCGTTGTGCATCGTCTGCTGGCGGACGGGCAAATCTTTCGCACCGCCGGTCAGTAGTTGAAGCCGATTTTCAAGTTTTGCGAGAATCGTCTGAGGTGACAAAATTTTTACCCTCGCCGCCGCCAGTTCGATGGCCAGCGGTAAGCCGTCAAGACGAGCACAAATTTCCGCCACGCTTCGGGCGTTTTCTTCAGTCAGAATAAAACCGGCTTTTGCATTCCGGGCTCTTTCGGCAAACAGCTGAACGGCTTCGTAACCGGATAATTCCCCGACGGACATTTGTAAAATATCCGTCGGAACTTCAAGCGGCGGAACAAAAAATTCTTTTTCAGCACTTAAATGAAGACGCGTCCGGCTGGTTACAAGAATTTTGAGCTGTTCGGTGCCGGAAACAAGTTCGGCGACTTGCGTTGCCGCTTCCGAAAGATGCTCGAAATTGTCGAGAATCAGGAGGACTTTTTTATTGCGTAAATGCTCCTTTAAGATTTCGATAACCGGTTGACCGCCGCTTTCTTTTAATCCGAGAGAGTTGGTAATTGCCGTCAGAACGAGTTCGTGATTTCTGATCGGTGCCAGTTGAATCAGAAACAATCCATCGGCAAATTCCTCTAACATTTCTCCGGCTACGGCCTTGGCAAGAGTAGTCTTGCCGGTTCCGCCGACGCCGGTCAAGGTCAAAAGCCGCACATTCTTTTGCGTCAAAATTTGTTTTATCTCGAAAATTTGTCTATCGCGTCCGATGATCGGCGACAGATTTTCAGAAAGATTGTTTGGCGTGAAGTTGAACTGTTCATCTTTGGAGTCGGTCGAAGTTTTTTCTATCTCGGCGATAAAACGATAACCCCGCTTTGCGACTGTTTCAATGTAATCTGGATTGCGGGCGTCATCTCCGAGAGCTTTTCTGAGTTGGTTGACGGTGAACTTGAGATTGCCTTCCTCGACAAAACTGTCCGCCCAGACAGTTTCCATCAGATCATCTTTTTCAAGAATGCGACCGGAATTTTCAACCAGAACGCGAAGCAGTTCGAGCATCTTCGGAGTCACGGTAACAGGCCTATTGCCGCACAGTAAAATGTTTTGTTCAGTGTCGAGGCTGAATTCTCCGAATCGGTATATATGCCTGTCTTTTATGAGCATAAACTACTCTAACAACTTTCTAACAACTTTTTTACCGAACTTTTAACGACTTTCGCCGGCAAAAGATTTTATCGGGGGCTTACTGTCTGGTAAGGCAGATATTAGCACAAATTTTTATTATGCGAAATAGTTTTTAGCCTTTAGAAAACGCCTTTATCGGCATATTTCGCGTTTCAGTGAATGAGCCGGTTAAGAGATTTTTGAGACGGTTCTGTCTTCGGCGTCGCGTAAATATTTAGAAGCAAAATTTTACTGTTTGTTGCTGGTGATAACGAATGTTCAAGCCCAATGCCGCCGAATCTCTTTTCGTCCGGCATTTGCCAGAGCACTTCGGGCTGATTCTTCGAAAACACAAATTCCGAATTGGTTGTCAAAGCGTTTCGGAATGAGTTTGAAAACTCTTCAAAAAAATGGAGGAAAATAATTATGAATAAAACAAAAACAAAAACTGATTCTAAAGGATTAACAATGATCCCTCTGTTGCTGGTACTTCTTGTTTGCGGCACCGTAGTTTTTGCGGCTGACTCACCGGACGCATCGCTTTCTCCGCAAACGAAAAGGGAGTTGGCTAATGCCCGCCACGGAACGGCCCGCTACCACGATATTGACAAGGCCATCGCTGACGGCTACGTCAACATCAACGTTTGTTTTCCGATGATGGGCTGTCACTACGCCCGTCCGGAAACTCAGGGAGGAGGCTTTGACGAACTGTTTGATCCGGCGAGACCGGAACTTCTTGTCTATCACGATTTCGGCAACGGCAAGCCCCGCCTGGTCGCACTCGAATATGCAGTGCCGCTGGCGTTATCGGAAAACCCGCCGGAAGGATTTACCGGCGACGCCGATGAGTGGCACGAAAACACGGATTTCGGTTTGTGGACGCTGCACGCCTGGGTCTGGTATCCGAACCCGGACGGAATGTTCGCCGCCTACAATCCGCGTATTCCTTAACTCTCAGGTTGACGGCAAACGGCGATGAATTCGGAAACCTGCCGTTTGAGAGCACGTCGGTTCAACCGTTGATTCCGCGGCTCTATTTGATCAGCAGATCTAGTCAGGTTCTTCATCCGAACGCTACCCGGATGTTAATCAAAAAATTGAAAAGTAAAAGTAAGGAGAAAATTGTATGAAAAAGGATTTAATTTTAGTGTTTGTGTTTTTAACCGTTCTGGGATTCGGTATTCAATCTGTTTCGGCACAGTTTACGATAAAGATTCCGAAGAGTCCGAAAATTACAAAAATCGAGGTGGAAAAAAATAAGCCCAATTCGAAAGATATAAGTCATCAAAATTCTTCGAACGACTCAGGAAAAGAGAACCCTTTACAGGCTAAACCGTCCGCCCTCGGCAAAATTTATTTTTCCAACCAACCCTTTGGCTCAACCAACAGCGGCGGCAAAACTTTATTTTCGACGAATGAATATATTTACGGTCGCTTTGAAACCGGCGGCAAAACCTTGCGTGAGGTCTTCGGTTTTGCACCAATCAGCAATGAAAATGCCGAACATAAATTATTTTTTAACCTCTATGGCTATGATCCCGGTGTTCCTTCTTCATATGGCGACAGCAATGGTCATTTAGTCGTTGGTGGAAGTAACGGTTCTTCATTCATAACTCTTACCGAAGCGGATCTGGATAAAACTTATTGGAATTTTGACGTTTTACCTGACCCTGCCAAAGCAGCGACCAGAATTTACTGGCTGGTAGGCGATTTTAAATATGAAAGTGAAAAGTCAGGTGCTCTGGCTCTCTATAATTTTCTCAAAAATGATGGTGAAGAAAAAAACTACGTCGTAAGAATTGAACTCGTGAAAAAGACCACCGATTTTCGCGGTCAAATAGAACCGGAAGAGAAATGGCTGACGGCCGAAGGGCGTTTGGGACTCAGTTTTAAAGGCACGGATTTTCCCAAAATCAAATCCGATCAGGAAAAGATGGAAGCCGATAGACAGGCAAGAATCAAGCAAAGTGCCGAAGACAGCGAACAAGCCAAGATAGAAAATGAACCGCTTCCGGAAGCTTGGACTTTAAAATCAAGTCCACTTTTGCCGGGACTGACCGAAAGCAAGCTTAAAGCTATGTTTTTGCAAGACCATCCAGACTGGGTAAAAAAACAAATCGTTAAACTTTACGCTGAACCGGCTAATTCGACGCAGCCGACCATTGTTAAGAACGACGTAGGCATTCCGAAATATCGTTACCTGCGGCAGAGTTTTGTTGCTTTTGTCAAAGTAGTCGGCGAAAACGAGTGTTTTTATCAGAGATTCACACCCGCTCAACCATACTCCGGCGGCGGAACTTACGGCAGTTTCTACGCGATACTGGACAATCGTGTAGATATTTCCTGCGAAAAAATGGGTATTAATTAAATTCAAATTAATCAATTTAAGAGGAGGAAAAAGGTTAAAAATAACTTTAATCATTTGTCTTAAAAAGGAGAAATTCGTTATGAAAAACATTGCGAAAATAAATATGATTTTAGCGTTGAGCGTTTTTGTGTTCACGGGGTGCGGACTATTGGGAGATAAAAGCGTTCCGAAAGAGCAAATGAACTCCGACATTGCCAATAAAACAATTAAAGTCAAAACATTGGCGGGAGAGAGCGACTGGAATTTTAAAGACGATTTTATCCGTTGTTTTGCACCTACACCGAATGAAAGCAAGATTACCGAATCAAATGCTGAAATGGTGTTGGACGTTTCTGCGACTAAATACCCGACAGCAAGTGGTTATTCAGAAGTAATGTTCGGAAAAATTCTGCTTCAATATAAAAAAAACGGCGACAAATGGACGCTCGAAAGTGTTGAATCCAAAAATGTTTCATCCAATATACTGGAAGGCGAGAAGTCCATTGAGTTTGCACAATTATCATCATCTTTATGCAGTTATTTCAAACATTCAAACAGAGACGTAGAGAAATAAGATTTCCTGCGAAAAAAGGGGCATTAAATAGAAAGAGATTGCCAACGCTGCCAACGACTAATTTAGGAATGCGGTAACTAAAAAGGAGAACGGAATCTTATGAAAACGATAAATATCTTAACGAAAGCTGCGTCTTTTTCTGTGGTGATGATTTTCCTCATCAGTTTTGCAACCGAAAGCCGCGCGACAACTTATACGGTCGATACGACCGCCGATGATGCGGCTTTGACGGCTTGCACATCCGTGCCGAACGATTGTTCACTGCGCGGTGCTATTGCCAATGCCAACGCAACATCTGCCGATGACACGATTGATTTTGTCATTCCTTCAGATGCTCCGGGCTGTACAGCGGGCGAGGGTTGTATGATTACTCTAACGAATGGAACTCTTTTCACAGGATCCACTTTAACAATTACAAACTCGATAGGAATGAGCAAAATCGTGATTTCCGGTAATAATCAGAGTCGAGTATTTACTGTAAGCGGTAATCTAACGTTAAATGCAATCACTGTTACCAATGGTAATTCTTCATCCGGCGGCGGCGGAATTTTTCTTAATACAGGGGCATTGGTTCTGATCAATTGCACGGTTAGCGGAAACTCGGCAAGCGGTTCCGGCGGCGGAATTCATAACGGCAATCTTAACGGCGGCTATACGGTAACGCTGACCAACTCAACCGTCAGCGGAAACTCGGCTGGAACTAACGGCGGCGGAATTCATAATGCCTCACAAGCTGTACTGACTTTGACCAATTCAACCATCAGCGGAAACTCAGCTGGCAATAGTGGCGGCGGGATATTCAGTGTCTGGCAATTTCCGTCTCCCCCTTCCGTAGTAAATATTGGTAATTCCATCATTGCAGATAATACTGGCAATTCTCCTAATTTAGGAGGTTTCGGTCAAATTAATTCTCACGGCTACAATCTGATAGGAATATATAGTGATCCGACAACATTTACAGGAACGGGAGATCAGGTTGGCACCGCGGAAAATCCGATTAACGCTTTACTCGGACCTTTGCAGAACAATGGCGGTTTGACTCCGACACACGCACTTTTGCCCGGTTCTCCGGCAATTGATAAAGGCAACAGTTTCAGTTCAACCACAGACCAGCGCGGATCGATGCGTCCGGCTGATTTTGCTTCCGTCCCGAATGCGGACGACGGAACGGACATCGGTGCTTTCGAACTGCAGATTCCGACGGCGGCGGTGGCGACCGTGACAGGCAGAGTGATGACCGCCGGTG
>JBGTRS010000172.1:0-8671 GCA_041940665.1 Pyrinomonadaceae bacterium
GCCGGGTTCGGTCTGGTCGCACCGGTTTTGCATCTGGTCGGGATGGTTTTAGGCTTGAGCGGATTGATCTCCAAACGGACGAAGAATCTTTTTCCCGTGATCGGGATAATTCTCAATATATTTTTGGGTGTTCTCGGGGTTGTGATTATCTTTCTGATAATCACGAACATCACCTGGGGCTTTCGTTAAACGGTTTAAGGCAGATCATCAATCTGCATTCCGATCGGGTTTGCACCGGCACCCTTTGCAGCATCAACCAATGGGATGACATCTTCATACTTAAATTTTTTTGGAACTTTGACGAAAACAGTTTTTTCGATTTCATAAGTGTCTTGGCGAAATAAACCGTTTTCTTCTCGAGATTTGAATACTGCACTTAGTCTTTTCCCAAGACTATCCAATGTTTGATCTTCGTTATTTAATTTGATCTGTCCGTCATCTGTTCGGGAGATAACCAGCAACAGTGGATTCGGTTTGATTTCGTCATCCGGTTTAGGTTTAGCCGGAAATTTTACTTCAAAAATACCTTTGTTCCCATAAACCTCTTCCTTTGTTTCAACGATCAAACCGGCCCGGTCGATGTCGGCCTGGCGGATCTGGTCGAATAATTTAACCAACTCGCCGTAGGGCAGTTCTCTTTCGCCGTTGATATAAACTATGCGTTTTTCGGGCGTTTTGTCTGTCATTAAATTTGAAAATTCCCGGCCGAGGTTCGCCATCTGAAAAGATTTATCGCCGATAAAAATTCCGTTATTGGTAATGCTGACAATAACGGAAGATTCTTTTTGCAGGTCGGAATCTTCGACGGAATTTTCCGTATCTTTCGGCAGATCAACCGTTTTTGTGCCGGATTTCATTTCCTGTCCGGCGGGATTGATGGCTGAATCCAGTTGTGAACAAGCTAAAATGATCGGCAGAATGACAAATATCACAATAAGGGAATTTTTCATAAGGGTTTCTCCGGAATTTTTTTAGAGACATCTTAGCATAAAGTGTATGAATTCGGGTTTTATTTACTTCGTCAGGCAAAGACCGCATCGAGGAACATCATTAGACCGAAGCCGATGAACAGAGAAGCGGTCGCCCCGTTTTCGAATCCGGGACGATGGGTTTCGGGAATGATCTCGTCGCTGATGATAAAAAGCATCGCTCCGGCAGCGAACGCCAATGCCCAGGGAAGAATAGCGGCCGAGATAAGCAGAACCGAAACGCCGATAATTCCTCCGAAAACTTCGACCAGACCGGTCAGAGCCGTTATCGCAAACGAATATCTTTTTGAATAGCCCTGCGATTGCAGAGCGACGGCGACCGACAGACCTTCGGGTATATTCTGCAGAGCGATGCCGAAGGTTGCTCCGAAACCTGCTCCGAAATCGCCCGTGCCGTTGGCAACTCCGACCGACAGACCTTCGGGAAAATTATGGATGGCGATGGCGATGACGAACAGCCAGATCTTCCGGAGACTGCGGGTATCTATGCCGTCGTGGCCTTTTTCAAAATGTTCGTGCGGAGCATATTCATTGATGAGCCACAGCGAAAAACCGCCGATAAAAAGCCAGAGGATGCTTTGCGAAACGGCACTTGCCGTGCTTTCGCCCGTGCCTTTCAGATTTTCAATCGCCGGAAGCAGAAGGGAAAAGATGGTGGCCGCGAGCATCACGCCCGAGGCGAAACTGAGCAGGTTATTGTTGAGTTTTTTGTTGAGGCGTCTTAAAAAAAACGACGGAACCGCCCCGATCGTCGTCGCCAGAAAACCGGCGATAAAAACCGCGATCAAAGCATTCAGAAAAATATTCGATGAGAAAAACATTGATTAAATTTTGCGGCAAAAGATTCGGAAAAATTATTCTGAAAATAGGTCAATTCATTATTGAATCATATACATCAGCAGAATAAAAAGAATCGAGACAACGACCGGAAGCACGAATATAAAAATAATCAAAGCAATAAGCATTTTGATAATCCATCCATACGGAGATTTTTGCGGGACATGCGGATACAGCCGCATATTGGAAACATCTACGCCCTGACCGTGTTCGATTGCCGTCACCGTTTTTTCGGCGTCCTGTTCGTTAAAACCGAAAGTTTGCGTAAAAGCCTGAACAGCCGTGGCGTGATGGCCGGATTGAATCTCGGTGAAAATATTGCTGAGATTGTTTTGAGCCTGGTTGGAAGAACTCCGCAGATCAATGACGTAATGCTGACCGCCGCCTTGCACGTTCATATTTGAAAAAACCGTCTTTAAAACCGCATCGAGTTTTTTCATTTTCTGCTGTTGCTCGAATTCCTCGTTTCGGAACATTTCCGCCGGAACGATGATATTGCCGCCGCAGTAATTGCAGTCCTGCATCATTTTTCCTTCAAACTTTAAGGGTGCGGCACAAGTCGGACATTTAAAGGATTCCGCCATATTTTTAATTTCCTCTGAAAATGACAAAAAGGGCGATGCCGAGCGAGATCAGCAGCCAAAAGATGAGCATTCCCGCCCGTCCCGGATTGACAGGCGGCTGATTGCCGGCGTTTTGGTAAATTTTTTGATCGGCCGGATTTTCCTGCAGAGCGGAAAAGTTCTCCCGCAGGGCCGTTTGGGAAATATCAACATTGCCGCCTCTTTCCAAAGTTTCGACCGCGTCTTTGGCATCTTTTAAACCCGCTCCGAACGTTTCGCGGAAAAGCTTGATGGCGTTGATCTTTCGGCCAGCATCGAGTTCACTGCGAATCTCGGCAAGCTTAAAATCTCTTTGTTCCCGCAAGGCATATTCGGTCGGTTGCTGTTCTTCGAGTTCTTCAAGATGAACGGCGGTCGAAGGCACGATGATCTTGCCTTTGCAGTAGGGACAATTCTGAAACGCCGAATCACCGGCGGAAAACTCCAGACTTCTCATACAGGACGGACATTGAAATGGAACACTCATAATTTTTCCTCTTTGACGGTCTTTGATCTTTGGTTTTCGGTCTTTGATTGTTTTTGCATTATAAAATGATTACTTTTTTGCTCAAACTTATTTTCATAAAGTTTATTACCAAATGAAAGAACTAAGACCAAAGACCGAAAACCAAAAATCAAATTGATTCATTATTTTTGAAACCCTGTAATATCAATTGTTTCTCCGCGTTCGATCGCTTCAACCGCTTCCTTTGCTTCGCGTAAACCGGTTCCGAATTTTTCGCGGAAAATTTTGATCGCTTCTATTTTATCACCCGTTTGCAGTTCATTCTTCACTCTGACGATAACGGGGTTTATCTGCGATTTTCTGCTTTGTTGCTTGCTCTCGGTTTTTTTCGGCTCGGTTTCAAACGGACTTCGATACGGCGAATCGGGTTGAAAACTGACCTCTTTTTTCGGCGTGATGATCTCATCAACCGCTTTTTTGGATTCAACCGCACTCGTCCCGATCTTTTCCTGATAGACCTCGAATTTTTCGATCCGGGCTTCCGGGTCGATCGTCTCTTCGTCTTTCGGCAGATTTTTGCCCGGCGTCAGTTCGTTCGTCACCTGTTCGACATCCACCGGTCTATCATTGACGAGACTCGCAAAATTATCGGAAGCTAAAGTTTGATGAGTTTCATCTTTATAAAAAATATCCGCCGGAATAACGATCGGTGCGTTGCATTTTCCGCAGGTTTGAAAGATAGACTCGCCGCCGTCAAAAATCATCGGGGCGGAACAGGATGGACAATTAAATTCTTTTGACATAACTTTTTCTGAAACTCCCGTTGCTTTTATTGCAACTAAATGTTTTTGCGTTAAAATTTTAACAAATAACTTTTTGAGGTGTTTTCTACTTATGTTCAGATATTTTACATTGTCTTTGTTTTTTATTCTAACATTTTCCGTTTTTGCCTTCGCCCAGAAAACAGGCGACGAAAAAGCGGTCGCTCTGGCCAAAGCCAAAGAAGCGGAAGTCAAAGCCGCTTTTGACCGCTTGGTCGAAGGGATCAATCAGGTTGACGTCGAAAAGGTGATGAGCGTTTATCACAAGGATAATCGCACTTTATTTTTCAATTACAACGGCACGGCGACGATCGGCTGGCAGAATATGTATGACAACCGCAAATCTTCTTACGAAAAACGTTCGAATGTTAACTTAGAAATAACGGGTCTGCGGGTGGAGATCTTAAGCCCGTCGAGTGCGTATGTGAGTTGCAAATGGAAACAGACGCAGGAATTTGAAGGAAAGCTCGAACAATCAACGGGAAGAATGACTCTGGTGTTCAAGCAGTTCGGGAAAGACTGGAAGGTTCTCCATCTGCACACTTCGCCCGATTCCTTCCCGAGCGAGGTCGTCATTCCGCCATCGGAAAAAACGGAAGATCAGTAAGAATTTTAGCCACAGAGGAAAAGGAGAGAAAAAGATGTATTTTAACGGTTTTGAGTTTTCAAGTTTATAAAATATTTAGAAGATTAAAAATTTTTAACCCGTGTTTCCTAAACTCTGTGTTCTCTGTAGCTAAAATTTAATCTTCTTCAAATTGAAGCGTTTCGATGATTTCCCGCATATATTTTTTGCCGAGTTCGACCGACTCGGGCGAAAGCGAAACGGCCCCGACGACGGCGTGTCCGCCGCCGCCGTATTTTTCGCAGATCTCAGCGATGTTATGGAGTCGCGGACGCGGCGACCAGGGATTTGAACCGACCGAAATTTTCGTCCGGTGTTCGCTCCAGGTGAGAGCGACGTTATAGGTCGTCTGCGGATAGAAATAATACGGGATGAATTTGTTGTAGCCTTCGATCCGTTTGTCCGTGAGATCAAAGCTGACCACGCCTTTTGCATAAACCGCCCGTTCCTTGATCAGTTCAACCGTGTTCCAGTGCTGTTCGAGGATCGGTTTTAGTTTCTCTTGAACTTCCTCGCTTTCCAAAACTTCATCCAAAGATTTTTCGGTCAGGTCGCGGATGATCTGTTCGATAAATGCCGCGTCTTTTTCGCCTTCGATGACCTGCATCAATTTCAACGCCGAAGATTTCAGCTCGACGCATTGAGCCGCGTTTTCATATAAAGCCCCGTCAATGATGTGAGCCCATTCGATCAGTTCCGCCAGAGATTCGTCCGTCCAGCCGAATTTTTCTCCGGCAATCCGGGCGATAAATTCCGCACAGGATTTGCTCGTCGCGTCGAGAAATTTTTTGCCCGATTCGTCGTTCAGAAAATGCCGTTCGTCCTCTTCCGATAAAAACGCCGATTGATGATGGTCGAACCACCAGGTCAGACGCTCATCGGCACTATATTTAAAATCAACGATGGCATTTTCGTCGCCGTCAAATTGCTCTTTGTCAAAGGCGTTGCCGGCCCGGTGCATCGTCGGCGTGTAGGCGATCTCGGCTTCCTTGTTTATTTTTGCTTTGTAAAATTTGGTGAAAATGGCGGCGGATGAAACGCCGTCAAAGCAGTTTCCGTGATAAAGTATTCTGAGTTTCATAATGATTTTGTCTTTTCTTCAGGCAAACATATAAGATTAGTTGGCAAAGCGGTTTTCGTCAAGAATGAACCGGTTATAATAATGAATAAAAACATTAAAATCAGAATTGCCGTCAAAGAAGATGCATCCGCGTTGGTTGAGTTTAATCAGGCGATGGCACTGGAAACGGAAGGAAAAAGACTGGAAACGGAAGTTTTAACGAGAGGCGTAGAAGCGGTTTTCGGGGATGAAAAAAAAGGTTTTTACATCGTCGCGGAAAATGAAAAAGGGAAGATCATCGGCGGTTTGATGGTCACGTTTGAATGGAGCGACTGGCGAAACCTTTGGTTCTGGTGGATTCAGAGTGTCTATATTCTGCCCGAAGGCCGCGGCAAAAGAATCTATTCACAGCTTTACGAATTTGCCAAAGAAAAAGCCCGCGAACAGGGAGATGTCTTCGGATTCCGGCTTTATGTCGAACACGAGAACACGCACGCTCAAAAGGTTTATGAAAAGGTCGGGATGGAAGCTTCGCATTATCTGATGTATGAAGAAGAGTTGAAATAAACGCTTTTAAAAAAAGTAAAAGACCGTAAGCCCCCTAAAACTTACGGTCTTTTTATCTGAAAAATGAAATCTGAAATGCAAGTATGGTATGAATTATCGTAGAAATAAGAAACATTTACCCCAAATAAAGAAGAAAGGACATTCCAAATTTTATTTTTCAAAGAGCCTATAATATTCAATATCAAAAATCCTGTTATAAAAATTTAGACAGGCGGATAAAAGAATTTACCAAAAGTTTCAAAAGTATCTAAGTTAAATGGAGTTACCGCTCCGCATTCGATACAAGTTCTGTAACTCGTTTCTCCCCTTGTGATAGGTCGGCTTAATCTATCGTGTCGGCAGCCGAGTAACTGCCAAATTAAGCCGACCTCCTCCCCGAATATCCGCCTGTCAATCTTCCCCTGTTCGTTCTTAGTTAAACCTAACATTTTAACCAACCCTTCCGAATGTTTGAATTACCCGTTAAAAAAGCGTTCCTTCAATTGCCCATGTCCGAAACCCGTTTGATACCTCTGTAATTCATCGCTGCTCTGTATATGAGCAATGATTGTGCCAAAAATCATAAAAAGGTGTGTTTAATTGTTAAGGTATTAAAAACACAAAGTTTATTGTCACATTCAAAAATAATTTCAATAATTTCCGATATGTCCTTAAAGAATACATTATGTCTTAATTTGAGGCATAAAGTGAGAAATGGTGTATTAAATATATCTTTTTGTTTTTCGGCTGAAGAAATGGATTTTGTTCTTTCCGGCAAAATATGACAGAATTTTTCAAATATAAATGACAAAAATATCGGAAAAAGAATTTGCCAAAATCTGCCGGGGAATTTATGAAGACCGAAAGATTATTTATAAGCATAATCCCATCGGCACGAAGGAAGAAACTCTGCTTTGGATGCTGATGAGTTGTCTTATCAGTTATCTGAGTCTGACGGAGATCGAAACGCCTTGTTTTAACGGCAAACCGAACGCGGAAACTTACAGGGAAGCGATTCTCTTTATGCTAAATGGCAGAAAAACGGAAGATTTCGATACGGAAAAATATCTGTCGAATTTAGCCGAAGAGTAAACCCGCACGAGGAATGTGCTATCATTGCAAAAATCATCAAATTCAAAAACTTTAAGGAGTATCTATGCGAAAATTTTTGTCGGCCGTCGTATTTTTAAGTCTTTTTGTCACGAGTGCTTTTGCCCATATTTCTTTGATAAAGGGAAGTCATTCAAAGGAAAATCAACCGCAAGATTTCAAACTTGAAAAGGTAGCCGGAAATGTCCACGTTCTTTTCGGACGCGGCGGAAACATCGGTGTTTCTTACGGCGTTAACGGCTTGATGACGATCGATACGCAATTTGCCAATGTCGTGTCGCAACTGAAAGCCGAACTCAAAAAACTCGGCAGCGACACGCCGAAATTTACCTTTAACACGCATTGGCACGGCGACCACACGGGCGGCAACGAACTGTTCGGCCAAGACGCGATCATCATCGCCCACGAAAACGTCCGCGACCGGCTCTTAAATGTCACCGAATTTCGCGGCCAGAAAAGAACGCCGACCGCCCAAGTCGGGTTGCCGATGATAACTTACGGCAAAGGCTTGTCGGTGCATTTTAACGGCGAGGAGGTCCGGGCCGTTCATTTTCCGAAAGGACACACGGACGGCGACACGGTCATATTCTTTACCGGTTCAAACGTTGTTCATTTGGGGGATGATTTTTTTGTCGGACGTTTTCCGTTCGTTGATCTCGCGAGCGGCGGAAGCGTCGAAGGGCTGGTGATGAACATCGGCAAAATGATCCAGATGATCCCTTCGGATGCGAAATTGATTCCCGGACACGGGGCGGTTTCGACGATTGACGATCTCAAGGATTATCACGCGATGCTGATTGATACGACGCTCATCGTCCGCAAACAAATGAAAGATGGAAAATCCCTTGAAGACATCAAAAAAGCGGGTTTTCCTGAAAAATACAAAGAAGCCGGTTCGGGATTTATCAATACGGACAGTTGGATCGAAACGATCTATCGAAGCTATTCGGTGGATATGAAGACGGCTGAATAATTAAATAAAAAAATAAAGCCGCGAGCAAAACACTTGCGGCATTATTCTTACCGAACACTTTCTATTTTTTTAGTTTTTCGATAGTTTCTTTGGCGACTTTCGCGTTCGGATAGTTCGGGTCGGTATCGAGAGCTTTTTCGTAATACTCGACCGCCTTTTCGTTTTGCTTTAAGGTCATATAAAACTCGCCGATGCTGTCGTAAAGATTGGCAACTTTCGGATGAAGTTCGACCGCCGCGAGAAGAAGTTGCAGACCGGCTTCGGTCTGACCGATTCCGAGGAGATTATAAGCCGTTCCGTTGAGGCTTCCGGCACTCGCTTCGCCCCGCGGATTTATCATCAGAGATTTTTTCAAAAGCGGTAAGCCTTTTTCTTTTTCGCCCGCCAGAACGTGCAGAATTCCCAGAGTGGCATTGGTTTTATCGGATTCGGGATAAAGTTTGCTGTTGGTCTGAGCAATCCCGAAAGCCTTTTCAAAATCGCCTTTGGTCGCGTGAGCGATGACCAGATTGTCAATTTTATCAACATAGTTCGGATAGACGCTCGCTCCGGCAAATGTTTTTGTCATCAAATCTCCGACGGTCTTAAAACCGTTCGGATCGCTGAATTCCAAATCTCGCGTTTCAGCCGTCCAGGTTTTTG
>JBGTRS010000173.1:0-8597 GCA_041940665.1 Pyrinomonadaceae bacterium
CTTTCAATGTCATCCGTATATTCTGGATAATCATATGCAAATATCTTACTTAATGATTTATGCGACTTGTTCTGTTTCAAAAAATGAAACTTACAATTTTCAAATTTAATCTCATTATCAATTATTTCAGAGGTTGATTTTATTCAAACCAATAACTACCTCTGAAATAATTGATAGTTGATAAGTGATAATTGATAAATCGTCAGCTTTTTTCCCGTTCTTGATTATTACCAATCAATACATTCCATTAATAAAAAAACTGATTCTCCCTTTCATTTTTCTATTCAGCCAACTTGACCTTGACCGGAACGGGATTTGTAACAATGTCGAAAACCGGCGAACGCTCCTGAGCGATTTTAACCAGTTCTTCCAGTTGTTCACGCGGAGCGTCGGATTTGATCTTGAAAGAGATGTTGATTCCTTCGTAGCCGTTTCTGACCTCTTCGGACATTCCCAAAAATCCCCGCAAATCGAGATCGCCTTCGTAGGTTGATTCAATCTCTTCGATCTCGATTCCTTTCGCCGCTGCGTGATAAACGAGGGATGTCGTCACGCATCCGGCCAACGCCGCCAGTGCGTATTCGACCGGATTGGCCCCCATATCCTGACCGAGCAGAACGGGCGGTTCATCCTTTTCAAAGACAAAGGGTTTTTCGTGGGCGTGCGTTTCACACGCCCCGTAAAAATCGCTGACCGTCGTGCGGTTGTTCGCACCGTTGACCCATCTGTTTTTTGCCCGAAAATTGAATTTGGCGATTTCCGGCTGATCCTTGATGGCGTCAATCGTTCCGAATAGTTCGGTAACATTTACTCCGTTGACCATTTTTTGTTCCAATGCTTCTTGCTCTTTCATTTTTTTTGCTCCTTAATTTTTTTTATGGTTTCTGATAAAAAGTTATCCGCCCGCTCCGAAAAAGAGTTCAGAGCGGATGGCTCAAATTTTATTAACAAAATACGGGAGCGATCTCTTCGATCCGCGTCTTTTGTTCGGGATTCAGTCTTTCTAAAGTTTCCAAAAACTTCGGATGCGTCATGCCCGTGCCGAGATAAGTCCAGCGGTTCGCCTGATGCTGAACTTCGATAAATTCTTCCCGTTCGCTTTCAGACAGTTTCCGCCCCGTCGCGTTTTCAAAGGCTTCGAGGTCAAAACGCGTCTGCTGTTTTAAGCCCGTATCGAGAAAACCGCCGATCTCCAGATATTCATCAAATGCCTTTTCGATACCCTCGGCACTCATTCCGTCAGCGATCGCTTCGACCATCAGAGTGTCGAGCTTGGCGTGCTGAACTTCTTCCAGCCAGTGATTTTTCAAAAGGCTTTTGAATTGGGCATCCAACTCCTGATCATCCTTGACGCTCTCGATGTAATGCCGCTGGGTCATCCATTCGATATGCAGGATAACGAGGGCGACCGCCAGAGCGTGATGCGATAAAACCCCTGCCGCAATTTCCGAGGGCGGCCCGATAACCGCACATTTTGTGCTGAAGCCTTTGTCGAATTCTTCGCCGAAACGTTTGAAAAGCTGTATATGCTTGGCCTCTTCGCCGGCAAACTGCAGAAACGCCCGCACGCGGTAATCGTCCTGATCGAGCGAAGGCCGCACATGGTCAAGCACAAATGGCAGGATAACTTCTTCAACCAGACCGAAAATACTCAAATAAGCGTGTCCTCTGATCTGATTTAAGATTCTCTTTTCTTCATGGTTTAGAAAAGACAATTTTTCGACCCGTGCCAGCGATTCCGGCATAAACGGTTTGGTAAAATCAAGCTTCTTTTCGCCGCCGATTATGTCCTCGATCTTCCAGTTCACTTTCTCCGAAGCGGCCAGTGTTTCCCGGTAATCGTATTGTCTTGATACTTCATTAGTTTGATCTGTATTTATCGTGTCCAACATAATTTTTTAACTCCTTTTATCTAAAATATAATTTCAAGGAGGCTCTTTTCGTCCTCATCTATAAAGACGAAATTTGTTCCGGAAACAGGACACCGCATAAATGTCCGTTATCAAAAATCGCGGGTTTCGCAAAAAAAACAGATGAGCCCTCACCTGCTTTTTTTGCCCGTTTGATTCCAGCCCGAATCGGTTTAAGGTTTTGCTTCCAAAATTATGTTGAAGGGCGTTTCGCTCTTTCTCTGTAAAGAACCGAAGCCGCCTTCCGTGACGACCTGCCGCAGACGCTCTTCGCCGGCCTGGGCTCCGAGTGCCAGACCGACTTCCTGCGAAAGCGAAGCCGGTGTGCAGATCAGAGTCGAAGCCGAATAATAGACACGCCCGACCGGATTGATATTTTCCTGAACGGAATCACCGGCAAACGGTTCGACGATCATCCACGAGCCGTCTTCCTTTAAGGAGTCTTTGACGTGCCTGGCCGCCCCGACCGGATCGCCCATATCGTGCAGACAGTCAAAGAAGGTCACAAAATCATAATCTTCGCCGGGATATTCTTTCGATTTGGCTACTTCAAACGTCACCCGGTCCGCAACGCCCGCTTCTTCCGCCTTTCGGCGAGCCGTTTCGATAGATTTCGCGTGATAATCAAACCCGTAGAATTTCGAGTTCGGATAGGCTTTCGCCATCAGGATCGTCGAAGCACCGTGTCCGCAACCGACGTCCGCAACTTTCGCTCCCGCCTTTAGCTTTTCTTCGACGCCGTCCAGTGAAGGAATCCAGTCATTGACGAGATGAACTCCGTAACCGGGACGGAAGAACAGTTCGGTTCCGCAGAAAAGTCCTTCGTCGTGTTCGTGCCAGCCCAAACCTTCGCCCGACCGGAATCTTTCGGTAACTTTGGGAACCGCCTGCAGGGCGGAAGTCGCCAAAATAAATGCTCCCGGCAGATAAGCCGCACTGTTTTCGTTTGTCAGAACGAAAGCCTGTTCGTCCGTTAAAAAATAACTGTCGCTTTCCGCATCATACTCGACATATCCGCCCGCCGCCTGGGTGTTCAGCCATTCGCGGATGTAACGCTCGTTCGTGTTCGTGCGATCCGATAATTCCTTTGCCGTGACGGGTTCGTTCGGATTTCCCATCGCTTTGTAAAGCCCGAGCTTCTCGCCGATGACGACCGTTCCCGCCGCCATTGTCGCACCGAGATCGCCGACAAATTTTCCAAGTAATTGATGTAGCTTTTCTTCATTGATATTCATATTTTTGTTTCTCCTATTATTAAATTCCACAAATTTTTTTGCTCTCATCTCGTAAGACGGATTTTCTGCGGAAAAGCGGACAAAATGAATTTAATTAATAATATAAATTAGTCGTTTTGATAAAACAATAAAAAAATTTGCCGCTTCGAAATTAATTTCGAAGCGGCATAAATTATCTTTGAAAAAACGAAAAATAAATCTTATTCGAGTGCCAGATTAAGCGAACCGACCGCCGTGCCGGAGAGGATCGCATCAACCTGCGGGAACGTCTGGCGAATTCCCTGGATATAATCGATTCCGCCGCCCTTATTGGTCAAAAGTTTCATCTCCAGAGCGTCGCCGTTCAACTGACAGATCGTCCAGGTCAGTTTGCTCCGATCCCGGACATACAATCCGTTCGAGGGATCGATCCGCCCGTCAACCGAGACTTTTATATCACGGACTCTTCTTAAGTACCGCTGGTATTTTTCGATCAGACGCAATGTGTTGCCGTCCATTATTCCGGTCGGCAATGTAAAAAAATCTTCCTTGAAATGACCTCTTTCTTCGAGGGCGTATTTCATCAACGCCTGAACGACCATGACGTCATCCTTGTTGTTGACTCCGCATCTTCCGACCGAAGCGTCAATATTGATCTCCGACCATTCCATTACTTTAACTATCTTAGGCATAATATTATTGCTCCTTAAAAAAATATAAATTTCCGGATTCCGCTTTTTTACAAGCGGAATCGTTTTTCGAACGCCAAAAAACGGTTTTCTTGCAAACGGTTCTCGTAGTGCCGTAAATTTTTTGTTCTCATTTATAAAGACGGATTACGCCTTGAAAACAGGACATTTCCAAACGGGAAAAATTTTTATGCGGTTTTGAAACTGTGATAAACTGTCTTTCACCAACAAAAATCGAACAAACAGGGGAGAGAGTTTTAAGTAAGGAAATCCGATGAGCGGAACTGCATCACAAGAGATCACGCAGCTTCTTCTGGCCTGGGGCGACGGAGATAAAAGGGCTCTGGATAAATTGATGCCTTTTGTTTACGAAGAACTCCGCCGGCTGGCGAGAAATTATATGCGTCATCAACCCTCGGATCATACGTTGCAGACAACGGCTCTGGTCAATGAAGCCTACTTGCGGCTGATTGATTCAAGTCAGGTGCGGTGGCAGAACCGGACGCATTTTTTCGCTATTTCGGCCCAGTTGATGCGGCGGATTCTGGTTGATTTTGCGAGAGCGAAAAAGGCGGGAAAACGCGGCGGCCAGGATCAGAAAATCACTTTTGACGAAGCCCTGCCCGTTTCATCGGAACAAGAATCGGAATTAATCGCTTTGGATGAAGCCTTAAATGAACTTGCGGTATTGAATGAACGGCAGAGCCGCATTGTTGAAATGCGGTATTTCGGCGGAATGACCGAAGAGGAGATCGCTGAAACTCTCGATATTTCAACCCGCACGGTGCGGCGGGACTGGTCTATCGCAAGAGCCTGGCTTTATCGCGAATTGAAAAAAAACTGACTGGCCTATGACCCCCGAACGCTGGCAAAAAATAAACGAGGTGTTTCAATCGGCAGTTGATCTGAAACCCGATGAACAGGATGCATTTTTGAAAGAAGTTTGCGGCGACGATGAATCTCTGCGGCAACAGGTCAAAACTTTGTTAGCCGCCAATGACGAGGCCGGAAATTTTATCAATGAAAATGCCGCGAAAGATGCCGCTCATCTTTTAACACTCAAAAGTTCTCCCGACCTGTTGGGCGACAAATTATGTCATTATGAAATAATTTCGGTTTTGGGTTCGGGCGGAATGGGAAAAGTTTATCTCGCCAGAGATTCAAAGCTGAACCGTTCGGTCGCCGTCAAAACCCTGCCCTATTCATTTTCCAAAGAATCGGATTACGTCAAAAGGTTTCAGACCGAAGCCAAAGCCGCCGCCAATCTCAATCATCCGAATGTCGCCACCGTCTATTCCGTCGAGGAAACCGACGATCATCAAACATTTATCACGATGGAATACATCGAGGGAAAACCGCTTAACGAGATGATCCCGACGGGCGGGCTCGATGTGCGGACGTTCCTCGAATGGTTTATCGCGATTACGGATGCCCTCGGCCACGCCCACGAAAAAGGCATCGTTCATCGGGATATAAAACCGGGCAACATTATGATCACGCCTTCGGGCATACCGAAAATACTCGATTTCGGATTAGCCCGGATAGATAAGGCCAAGATCAGCGAGCATCATTCGACGCTGAGTCTGACCAAAACGGGACAGATTCTCGGCACACCGACCTATATGTCGCCCGAACAAGCGAAAGGAAAAGATGCCGACCACCGGACGGATATTTTCAGTTTGGGCGTTGTCATGTATGAAGCGGTCACGGGCGAAAAACCATTTAAGGGTGATAACTACGCTTCGATCGTCAGTAATCTACTCAGCCGCGAGCCGAAAAATATCTCCGATCTAAAACCCGACGTTCCCTTTCTGCTTTCCCGTTTGATTATGAAATGTCTTAATAAAGAGCCGCATTTTCGTTATCAATCAATGGATGAGGTGCGGGTCATCCTCAGAGAGATAAATTCGGCGATCGCTTCCGGGGCTTCGCTTTCAAAACCGGAACCTTTTATTTCGACAAGGTCTGAAAAGATTTCGACGTTCTTTTTATACGGACTCATCGGACTTTTGAGCTTGGTCAGCATTTTTGCTTTGTGGCAATGGCTTTCGACGGATCAAGCCGGCGAAAAAGGAGTTGCCAAATTCATCATCGGTCATCCGCAATCATCCGGTCTGGGCGTGATGAATTCAAAAATCTCCCCTGACGGAAAAAATCTGCTGTTTCAATCCTATAGAAATTCGGGAGTGCGGTTTTATCTGCGTGCATTGGACAGTTTCGAGGCAAAACCGATCGCCGGAACGGAAGGCGGGCATATCGGGTTTTTCTCGCCCGACGGCAAATGGATAGCTTTTACGACCATTTCGGACAATATCAAGAAAGTTTCCATCGAGGGCGGAAGTCCCGTCACCGTTTGTGAGTCCTGTCCGTCTGACCGAACCGGATTTTGGGGAGCGGACAACAACATCTATTTCAGCTCCAGCAAGGGACTTTTAAGAGTTTCAGCCGACGGCGGCGGTAAACCTGAGCAATTGACCACCATCAATAAAGAAAAGGGTGAAAGCGAGCATTATTATCCGCAGTTATTGCCCGGCGGAAAAAATGTGCTTTTTACGGTCGGAGGCAGCGACGGTTCCAAAACGGGGGTCTTATCGCTTCTTGATAAAAAATGGAATTATATCGAGGAGATGGGCGAATCCGGCAGCGGAAAATATGTTTCGACCGGACATATAATTTTTGCCAGAGGAAGACAATTGATGGCTCTCGCGTTCGATCCGGAAACTCTCGAAGCCGCCGATAAACCGACCCTTATCCAGCCCGATCTGTTTGAAATGGCACCGAATATTCAAATATCCGAAAACGGCACGCTCATATATCTGGCGGCAATTTCGAGAACCGAAAATCAGATCGTTGCCGTTGACCGAAACGGCAACGTGACGCCCGTTTTAGACAGAAAAGGCGATTTTGCCTCGCCGAAATACTCGCCCGACGGCACCCGCCTGACGGTTACATACAACGATGACATCTGGGTTTACGACATCAAAACCGGCACCGGCAACCGGATTACCGATGAGGGAAAAAGCGAAATTCCGATCTGGTCTCTGGACGGCGGTTCGGTAATTTACGCCACACGCGATGACGATCAATACATTATCTACGAAAAAAACTCCGACGGGACGGGCGAAGCCCGGGAGATATACAAAAGCGACAAACGAGTTTCGCCATACTCCATCCATCCGACGGAAAATGTCCTGGCTTTATCGGTCTTAAATCATCAGGGGAATTCCGGCATAATCGCTAAATCGTTAAACGACGGAACGACGAAAGATGTCGTTTCCACCAGGTTCCGCGAAGACACTCCCCGCTTTTCGCCCGATGGCAAATGGCTTTTGTATTTTTCGATGGACACGGGACGACCGCAGATCTATGCCCGGCCCTGGGGAAGAGAAGGCGAGAAAATTCCCGTGACAAAAGAGGGCGGAATGTTTCCCGTCTGGTCGCCGGACGGCCGGGAACTGTTTTACAGAAATGCCGGAAAAATTTATCTGCTCAGCGTCAACGCTTCGCAAAATTTTGAAGTTTTATCGAAAACGCTTTTATTTGAAGGCAAATATCTGACAAGTTTTGATGTTTCGCCGGACGGGCAGAATCTTTTAATGGTCAAAGACGAGCATGGAACTCTGCCGACGGTTGTAAATGTCGTACTTAACTGGACGGAAGAGTTAAAACAAAAAATGAATACTTCAAACTAAGCCTTTTCAATCTCAAATTTCTTTTTTAATGTCAGTATTGGAAAAAGGAATTTGACTACGAAAGAATATGAAAAGACACGAAAGATACGAAAATACTTATTGATTAAAAACGTCTTTTGTGTCTTTTCGCGTTTATTTCGTGTCCTTTCGTAGTTTTTTGATTATTTCAATTCAACAATTTCCTATTCAATACTGAAATTCACTTATAAAAATTTTTTAAAAAAATCGAACAAAGTTCGGCAAAAATATACATATCTTCGTCTAATAAACAGGTCTTCTGATTTACAAAGACGAAAAGAAAAATTTTTTAACACGAGTTTTTACCAAAGAAAAATGGAAAAGCAGGAAAAATTGGCAATCATAAATGATTTGATAATAACGGCATTTGTCGCTGTCGCCGGATGGTTTCTGATGTTTTCATCTGGTTTGTTCTAAAAAAAGTTTTCCCCCAAAAAAACTCTCCCCATCTTCTTTAAGCCTTTCATTGAAATTTAATGAAAGGCTTTTTTTTTGGACATTTGTTTTTTAAATAAATTCGTTTAGTATTTATAAGGAACACGACGCATCCCGAAGAAGTTTCAGAGAGTGGAAAACTCGAACAAAAATGCACATATCAATATCGAAACCGAATTAAGCCGCGATCTCGGTCTGATCTCGGCACTCGCTATCGGAGTCGGCACGATGATCGCGGCGGGAATTTTTTCTCTTTCGGGCTTGGCGATCCAAAATGTCGGTTCGGCGGCGATCATCTCTTTTCTCTTAGCCGCCTTCGTCGCCCTTTTTACGGCTCTGACTTACTGCGAATTCGTTTCGATCTATCCGAATTCGGGTGAAGGTTATTTGTATGCTCGAAAAACTTTCTCCGCCCCGCTCGCCTTTCTGGTCGGTTTCGCCCTTTTTCTCGGCTACACCTCGTCGTGCGGTTTTTATCTCGCCACCTTTTCGAGCTATTTTACCGAATTCGTCTATCACGCTCCCGTCGAAGCGATTTCGGGTGTGATAGCACTTGTTTTGCTTGTTCTTCTTAACGTCAAGGGAACGAAGGAGTCGGGAAGTTTTCAGATAATTGTCACGGTGGCCAAGGTGATCTTG
>JBGTRS010000174.1:0-8561 GCA_041940665.1 Pyrinomonadaceae bacterium
CCTCTTCGAGTTCCTGGCGGATCGCCGCGCCGATTTCGGCCTCGGGCAGATCGACCGCGCGGGCATAGGCGCGCGCGAAGCCGGTGACATAGGTGCGGCCGGGAAGCTCCGAAAAATCGCTTTTTTCGATTGCCGCCAGGTGGCGATAATTCCGCCAACAAGCGATAGAACGATTCCCGAGGCCGCCGCGACCCCGGCTTTGTTGCGTTTGATGAATTTTTCAGCTTTGTAACCAAATGTATCTTCACGGGCAATGACCGGCATGCCGTTCAGATACCGGAGTATGTCTTCAGCATATTGCTCGACAGACCTATAACGCCTTTCGGGTTCCTTCCGCATCGCCATTAGAACGATGTTATCCAAATCCCCCTTTAGTTGAGACGGGGAGAACGGGAGAGGGTAAGGTGGGGAGTTTTTCTTGTTCTCCCGTTCTTCCCCTCTCCCGTTCTCCCCGTCTTGAATTACATCGCTCGGCTTGACCGGTTCACTGTCGGTAATGATCTTGGAAATTTCCGCGGCACTTTTTCGTTTTATCCGAAATGGTCTTTCGCCCGTTAAAAGTTCATACAAAATCACACCCAGTGCATAGACATCCGAGGCGGTTGTGATCGGTTTTCCCTGAACTTGTTCGGGCGATGCATATTCCGGTGTCATCACGCGGGTTAAAGTGTTCATCGTTTCCGCATTTGAATCATCAGCGATCAGTTTGGCGATGCCGAAATCAAGCAGTTTCGGTGTCCTGTCCCTTGTCACAAGAATATTCGAGGGTTTCAAATCACGATGAATGATCAGATTTTGATGGGCATATTGAACCGCATTACAGATCTTTAGAAAAAATTGCAGCCGTTCGTTTATCGAAAGTTCGTTTGCTTGACAGTATTTGGTTAATGGTTCGCCTTCAACAAAATCCATGACGAGATAGGGCAGACCGTCACGGGTTGCCCCGCCGTCGATCAGGCGGGTGATGTTCGGATGGTCAAGACCGGCTAAGATCTGCCGTTCGGTTTGAAAGCGACGGATGATCTCATCGGTATCAAAACCGCGTTTGATGAGTTTGATAGCGACGCGTTTATCAAAAGTTTGGTCGGCCCGTCTGGCGAGATAAACGGCGCCCATCCCGCCGCGGCCGATCTCTTTTTCGATTTCATAAGCTCCGATCTTTTGTCCGATAATTTTGCGTTTTTTATCGGAAATGACAAATTCCGATACGGCGATCGCGGGTTTCTCGATAAATGTTTCATCTTTCTCATTCGAGGCGAGCAATTCTTGTATCTCTTCCAAAAGTCCTTTGTCATCGCCGCATTTTTCTTCGATAAAGCCCTGTCTCTTTTCGACTGGTAAATCCAGAGCGGGATAGAAAATTTCCTTTATCTTTTTCCAGTTTTCAGGATTCATAATTATTTATCAGAAAGAGTTTTGTGAAGCCAGGCCTTTGCCAGAGTCCATTCCCGTTTGATCGTCGCGGGCGATAAATTCAAAACTTCCGCCGTTTCTTCGATCGTCAAACCACCGAAAAATCTCAGTTCGACGATCTTGCTTTGCTGTTCATCAAATGTCGCCAGTTGTTTTAAAGCTTCATCCAAAGCCAGCAGATCCAAATCCTGTTCGTCGGAAAAACTTACATTTTCATCCAAAACGATCCTTTGAAAATCGCCGCCCCGTTTATTCGTCGCCTTTGCCCGGGCGTGATCAACGAGGATGTTTCTGATTACTTGAGCGGAAACGGCAAAAAAATGAGCCCTGTCCTGCCAATCAACATTGGAAATATCGATCAATTTCAAATATGCCTCGTGAGCCAATTCGGTCGGTTGTAAGGTATGTTCTTTTCGTTCCTTTCGCAGATATTGGGCGGCAATTTTTCTCAATTCATCATAGACAAGCGGAAGAAGAACATCAGCCGATTCATTTTTACCGCCGCTCCAATCTTTTAGGATCAATGAAATTTCTTGTTGTTCTTCGTTCACTTTTTGTTGACCCAATTTCTCTAATTTACCTGCTTAATGAAACTAGAAACGAAAATCTTAAACCCGTTCTATATTGAATTTAATATTTTCCGATCTCTTCTAAACGCAGACGGTTGTAAGGTTTTCACTATTGAATAACCGGCTTTTTTCTACTTATTTAAAAGCATTGCAAAATATACTTAAAACATAAAATAACATTTTTTGAGCCAATTTCAGAAATTTTCTCGCTAAACAGTATAGAGACAAAAATTTTGAGGAGAAAATAAAAAAATGATCAAAGAACTTTTTAACAAACAAATAATAATAAGTTTAGGAATTTTAACGATTTTTATTTTTAGCATTTCGGTAAATGCCGGAAATTTACAGCTTGACAGCACATTCGGAACCGACGGAATCGCCGTTTATGACTTTGACGGTGTTCCGACGACATCTACCGACAATGACGAGGCTTATGACGTGGCCGTTCAGCCGGACGGAAAGATCGTCATGGTTGGTCAGGCCTACGTTACAACCTCCAACCGGGCTTTAGCCATTATGAGGTTTAATGCTGACGGCACACTTGATACGACCTTCGGCGACAACGGGCGAATTCTCAACGACTATACAACCGGCGGAGATCAATACCGAGCCGTAGCTATTCAACCCGACGGCAAAATTCTCGCCGCCGGATATGTTGACGGAACGCGAACAAGAATTGTCGTCCGTTACAATCCGGACGGAACACTCGATTCATCTTTTGGAACTGATGGGATTTTCACAGCACCGCTTGCATACAGCAATAATACCGTTACCCAAGATAATGCACTGCTTTTATTACAACCGGACGGAAAAATTTTGGTCGCCGGAACTCACAAACACGAAGCAGGAGCGGACAGATTCGGACTTTATCGTTTGAATGAAAATGGAACACTCGATGCAACTTTCGGCAACAACGGCGAGGCTTCTGCCAGATTCACGGCGGCGGCACCGAATTTCGGTGACAGACCTTTCGGAATTGAATTGCAGGATGATGGCAAAATTGTTGCGGCCGGTTATGCAAATGCGGACGACGTCGCCGTCGCCCGTTGGAATGCGGACGGAACGCTCGACACGACTTTCGGAACAGAAGGAAAAGTTACAACCGATTTCGGAACAACCGATGCTTCGGCCTGGTCTATGACGATTCAACCGGACGGAAAAATTTTAACTGCCGGAAGATTATTGATAAATTCATCCGACGTTCTTTTAGTTCGCTACAACACTGATGGTTCGCTTGATACGACGTTCGACGATGACGGCATCGCGACGGCTGATTTCGGACTTTTCGACCACGCCTATAAAGTTTTCGTCCGTGACGGCAAAATCATTACAGTAGGTGATACGGTTCAAGGATTTAACGGCGATTTTCTGATCGCTCAATTTAATATGGACGGTTCGGTTGACACGAGTTTCGGAACGAACGGTGCGGTCAAAACTACGATCAACAATTATGACTTTACATATAGTGCAACATTTTCACCCGATGGGAAATTAGTTATCGGCGGATTTTCCCAATTCAGCGGCACACGCGGACGTGATTTTACGGCACTCAGATATGTTTTTAGAACTGTAAATACTGCAAATGATTTCGACGGTGACGGCAGATCGGATATTTCGATCCTACGAACATACAACGGCGGCGGAAGTACACAATGGTGGATTCAAAATTCTTCGACGAATAGTTTGGCAATAACACATTGGGGTATTGCGACAGATGTCGAAACTCCGGCTGATTTTGACGGCGACGGCCGAACCGACATTGCCGTCTGGCGTCCGGCTCCGGCAACCGAAGCAAAATTCCTCATCTTAAACTCTTCCGATAATACCCTGCGGGAAGAAGCCTTCGGTCAAACCGGCGATACTCCGATCGCGGGTGATTATGACAGCGACGGTCTTGCCGACCTGGCCGTCTATCGGGAATCTTCGCAAAGCACATTCTTCTATCGCGGATCAAACAATAACCCCAACGGCGATACCACTTTCATTCCCTTCGGAACAACCGGTGATAAACCCGTCCGCGGTGATTTCAATGGTGACGGCAAACTTGATTTTACAGTTTTCAGAAACGGTGAATGGTGGACTCTGTATAACGGAGCCTTCAATACGGATGTCAAACAATGGGGTGCTATTGGTGACAAGCTCGTTGCCGGAGATTATGACGGCGACGGGATAACCGATCAGGCAGTATTCAGACCGGCCGATGGCGTCTGGTATATCAGAAACAGTTCCGATGATACGATCACCTATCAACAATGGGGAATTTCGACAGACACACCTGTACCGGCGGATTACGACGGTGACGGAAGATGGGATGCCGCAGTTTACCGGGAAGGAATCTGGTATATCTTAAACAGCACGGATCAGAGTGTCAGATATGAAAACTTCGGTGTTTCAACGGATATTCCCGTTTCTACTTATGGTGTTCAGTAACGACTCTTTCAGCTGAAAGTTTGGCGGATCGGCATAAAATTCACGCCGATCCGCTTTTTTTTATTTCTCTGTTAAATATGGAGCAAAGGGGGATCGAACCCCTGACCTTAGCATTGCGAACGCTACGCTCTCCCAACTGAGCTACTGCCCCGTAGTTTTATCAAAATTTATAATCCAAAATTATTTCAAACGTCAAGAATTTTCTTGTCATCAATTATATAAAGTGGGGTAGTGTCCTAAAATTCTGTGGTTTTAACTTCTTTGCGTCTTGGCCACTTAGCGGAAAATCTTTTTTATCCCGCCAAGTTTGCGAAGTAATAATAATTTGTTAAAAGTAAACAACACGGAATTAAAACACTGCTTAAAGTTGGAGTTGGGTGCGAATTTCTCAAAAAAACTTTTTTCGAAGGCAGATTTGTTTTAAACTAAAAAATAATGGTCAAAATCAGTTATAAACAATTCATTTTTACTATTTCATTGATATCGGCGATTCTTGCTTTCTCGAGTACGGCCCTGGCTCAAAATGCAGATACAAAAAGCAAGATAAAAGAAGTCTTTGATGATGAAACAAAACTAACCACGGTTATTCTGCAGTCCATCAAATTACCGGATGACAAAGATTCCCTCGGCGTCGGAGCAATGTTTAGGTTTGAAGGAAAAACTCTGGAAGATTCGCCCTGTTGCGTCAGTTTATTTTTTACGGCGTTTGCCGAAAAAGGGTTTAAGTTTAAAGAAAACCATAAACTCGAAATAATCGCCGACCAAGAAAAATTTAAGATTGCAAAAGTTTTCTGGCAGGAAAATTATTACGCCATAAATTTTATCATCGGCGGTTTCGGTTATCCCGAAGAGGTTTTTGCCGAAATGGATCGAGAGACATTTTCAAAAATAGCCGATGCCAAAAATGTTAAAGTAGAACTTGGCGGATCGAAATTCGAATTGACTGCCGAACAATTAACGGGTCTCAAAGAAATTTCCGAAAAGATGTTCCCTGTTAAATAAACATTATGCTGAAGCCCCAAACGATCGCCATTCCGATTTTTGCCCTGCTTATCGCCATTGAGGCGTATTTTGTCATCAGGGAAAACCGAAAGGCATTTGATCGCAAAGACACCTGGACGAATATTCTGATCGGTTTTGTCAGTGTGGCGTTCGGTGCCGTTTTCGCGTTGGCGACCAATCAGGCATATCTCTGGGCGAATTCGGTAACGCCCGTGCAAATGCCGATGAATGTCTGGTGGAGTTGGGCTCTGCTTCTTTTTATTGATGATTTTGCTTATTACTGGTTTCACCGCGTCAGTCACGAAGTCCGGTTCTTCTGGAATTTTCACGTCGTTCATCATTCCTCGAATCAATACAACTTAAGCGTCGCCGTCCGGCAGAGCTGGTTTAGCGGCGTCTCGCACTGGATCTTTTATGTCCCGGTCGCTTTTCTCGGTTTTCCCTTCTGGGCTTTCGTCACGATGCACGGATTGAATTTAATCTATCAATTCTGGATTCACACCAAATTGATCGGCAAAATGGGTTGGTTTATCGAACTTATATTCAACACGCCGTCGCATCACCGCGTCCATCACGGCGTCAACAATCAATATCTCGATAAAAACTACGCCGGCATTTTTATCATCTGGGACAGACTTTTCGGCACGTTCGTCGAAGAAAAGGAAGAAGTCCGCTACGGCATCACGACACCTTTGAACTCACATAACCCGCTCTGGATAAACACGCACGCCTGGTTTGAAATGTTTAACAAAATGAAGACCAAAAAAACCTTGTCGGGAAAATTGCGTTGTGTTTTCGCTTCGCCTAATATGGATTTTGAGGAAAATCCAAAAATAAGCTTAAAACCAGAAAAATCAAACTAAAATGAAAATTAAATTTATTATATTCGCCACTTTTGCGATATTTTTTACAGCAAACATTTTTGCTCAGAATTCCCCGGCCGTTTCCATCTCTTCAACAAAGGTCGTCTATGAAAGAAAAGGCCAGGACGTGCCTGACCATAAAAAAACATTTGAGGTAAATTATCCGAAAGTTTCCGGCATAAAAGATCCGCGTGTGCAGAAAAACCTCGAAAATACGATTGATCTCTGGAAAAATTTTGAAACTAGCCTGGAAGAAAACTTAGACGATTACCATTGGCTTGAAAGACTCGATCATGAAGTCAAATATATTGACAGTTCACTACTTGTCATCGAACTCGTCATGGAAGGCTCGGGAGCATATCCCGACGGCTCGGTGAAAACTCTGGTCGTTAATTTAAATACAGGAAAAAGACTTTTTCTAAAAGATGCATTTACAAATTTCGGTCAGTTGCTGGTCAAAATTGATAAAGCCCAAAAAGATGAGATAAAAAAACATCTGGCCGATCTCAAAAAAGAGTATCCGGAAGATGCGGATTCCGCTCAGGAAATGTTCGACCGCAATAAATATAGTGCGAATGTTCTCGAAGAATTTTCCATTGATGACAAAGGCGTCACCTTTATTTTCGAGTACGGCTTTCCGCACGCCATCAAAGCTCTTGAACCGGAAGGCAGATATTTTTTCAGCTGGGCGGAAATGAAACCTTTTATTGACTCCAAAGGCTTGCTTGCAAGGTTTGTTCGCTAATATAATCTAAAATTTATGAGCGATAGAAAAATCAGAGTTTTGGTCGCCAAACCCGGTCTTGACGGTCACGACCGCGGAGCGAAAGTTATTGCCCGGGCGTTGCGGGATGCGGGCATGGAAGTTATCTATACGGGTTTACGGCAGACGCCGGAAATGATCGCGGCGGCCGCTCTTCAGGAAGATGTTGACGCCGTCGGAATTTCGATCCTCTCGGGTGCTCACAATACTTTGTGTCCGCGGATCGTTGATCTGTTGCGAGAAAACGGAATGGACGATACGCTCGTTCTCGTCGGCGGCATCGTCCCGCAGGAAGATATTCCCAAACTCAAAGAAAAAGGCGTTTCGGCCGTTTTCCTGCCCGGAACTTCCACTGAAGACATCGTCGAATTTATCAACGCCAATGTCAGGAACGACGGATAAATCCTCAATCTTCATTTTTCAAAACTCCCTTTATGCGTTAAAATTCCAAACTTAAATTGCTGAACAACTTTTTCAACTAGATCCGCAACCTATGTTTGTTATTTTCAAATTTTGGGAGGAGATAAATTATGAAGAACAAGGGATTGGTTAGTTTATTATTTTTATTTGGACTTATTTTCTTTTCATATAATTCCGCCGACGCACAGATCGCCGATGCATTTGTAAAAGCATCGAAAGCAACAGCTTCGGGCGTTAAAAAAGGCTCTAAGGCAACCGCTTCCGGTGTCAAGAAAGGCTCGAAAGCGACTGCTTCAGGAGTAAAAAAAGGCTCGAAAGCGACTTACAGAGGCGGAAAATGGGTTGTTAAAAGAACCTGGAACGGCTCGAAATGGGTTTACCGAAAGGTTTTTGTCAGAAAGAAAAAAGTTAGAAAATATTAAATTTTAACAAAATGTATAAATCAGAAAAGGTCGGCGATAAATTTTGCCGACCTTTTTTCTGTGTGTGACCGACTGGCATAAGAAGTGCGTTGTTATTTATCAAAGCAGGTATTTAATCAAGGAGGAATTCAAAAAATGAGATTTAGGGTGGTTTATTGTTTTAGTTTGATACTGGGAATCGTATTGCTTTCATACGGAACTTCAAATGCACAGGATATTACGGATGCCGTCGAAAAGGTTGGAGATGTAACAAAAGACGCGGCTGAAAAGACGGTTGAGGTGACAAAGGATGTGGCTGATGGTACAAAAGATGTCACCGTCAAAGCCGCCAAGAAAACGGTTGACGTAACAAAAAATGGTTATGACAAAACCGATGATGTGGCCGCCGATGCAAAGGAAGTTACCGTTAAAGGTGCTAAAAAAGCGACCAATGAGGGTGATTATATAACCGTTTCAGCTTGGGACGGAACAAAATGGGTTTCCAAAAAAGTTAAAAAAGGAACCTTAAAAGGTGTCAATAAAACGGAAGAAGGAATCGAGATTGTCGGTGAGGAAGTAGAAGAAACGGTTGACCGATAGCGAAACCGTTTTGATTTTTGTTCTGAAAATGAAAAAGGAAGTGGTTGGTTTGACCGCTTCTTTTTTTTGTTTTTTAATAAAATGCGATGAAAGAAAAAGT
>JBGTRS010000175.1:0-8503 GCA_041940665.1 Pyrinomonadaceae bacterium
AACATTTTCATCTTTGCTAAATTCTACAATAGGATCTTGCCAAGTTGAGGCGCGATTATAAAGAGGAATAGGATTTAAATCCGACTGAAAATCACAACTAACATCGGTAATTATTTTTAATTTTTGGCCCGGTTGGCAGATCTCAGCATTAATAAATGGCGCTGTTTTCTTGGACAAGTGAACAGTATTAATAAAAATATTATGTTCTGTTATTTCTTTAAAGGGACCACCTTTTTTAGTCTCTTCAAAATCTCCGGCGTCTTCTGAAATTTTATCAAAAGGATTCGGGGCTTTATCAATCAGAGCCTTGGCTTCATTATTTTTTTTATTTGCCGACTCGACGAATTTGTTTGCTTCTTCCGTCTTCGCCGTGTCCTCGCAAGCTGTGGTTGCCAAAAGTGCGAATGCCAAAATAGTTAAAAAGAGCAGTTTTATTTTGTTGTGTTTTTTCATAATTTATTTCTCCTCTAGTCATTTTTTGTTTATCAAAGATTTTTACCTTCCAACCAGTAAAACGACAAATCCATAAAAAAAATGTCACTGCCAAAAAATAATTACGCGGGTGCAAGTATCCCTGCCTGCTGGTCTGCCGGTTTTTAGCTGACTGAAAATGCTTAACTGCATCAAACATAATTGTCTGAAAGAGCCATAGATTATTTGGCTATATTGAAAAATATCAATCAAATCTTTCAGTTTCTCGGCGAACTTCGTGTTCTTCGCGTGAGATTTTTTTTTCCCGCAGAGTCGCAGAGTTCGCAGAGATTCAGATGTTTCATATATAATACCCAAACCATGAAAGCATTTTTGATTTCGCTCATTTTGTCCGTCGCTGTTTTTGTTTTTGCTTTTTGCGGAGCGGGTGAAAAATTTAGTGCTTTCGAGCAAAATCCGGCATCGCCTGATCCATTTGATTTCAGCAAAGCGGAAAATAAAAATGCGGCGACTGAATTTTTGAGATCGCTAAAGGCTGAACAACAAAAAAAAGCATTGATGCCGATGGACGATGCCTCCCGCGAGCGTTGGCATTATCTGCCTTCGACGATGTTCGACCGCGGCGGCATTCCGCTTTACGAATTAAGCGATGAACAGAAAAAACTTGCCTTCAAACTCCTCCGAGATCATTTGAGCGAAACGGGTTTCGATAAAGTTCAAAGGATCATCGAACTCGAAAATGTTCTGGCGGAACTGACGAACAATCCCAATACCCGCGACCCCGAAAAATACAGCGTGGCGATCTACGGCAATCCCGCCACGGCTAAACTCTGGGCGTGGTCTTTTGAAGGTCATCACATCTCGCTCAATTTTACGATCTCAGGTGAAAAAGTCTCGATCGTCCCGAGATTTCTGGGAGCCGATCCCGCGACCATTCAAACGGGCAAACGTAAAGGCGAAAGAACGCTGGCCGAGGAGGAAGATCTGGGTTTGGAACTGATAAATTCGCTGAATTCCGGGCAGAAACAAAAAGCGATCATTCAAGATGCGACCTTTTTCGATATCGTCACGAGAAACAAGACGGAAGTTTCACCGTTCGATTCGTTCGGGATAAAAGCAATGGAATTAAGCGAATCTCAGCGAGCGATATTGGAAAAACTCATCAATGTTTATCTTTCGGTGATGCCGGAAGAACTGGCCGAAAAAAGATCGGAAAATCTCAAAAAAGAGGAATTCGGCGAGATCCAATTCGGTTGGGCCGGAGCCACCGAGAGCGGCAAACCGCATTACTACCGCATTCAGGGAAAATCATTCTTGATCGAATTCGACAATTCCCAAAACAGCGGCAATCACATCCATACGGTCTGGCGGGATTTTAAGGGTGATTTCGGCAGAGATCTGATCAAAGAACATTACGAAACGTCTGAGCATCATAAATAAAACAATGGATGAAAGAGCATTCAAAACCATCAAAGAATATTTAGAAAAAGTTCCGGCGATTGAATCTCCGATTGCTACAGGATCAGATGAGGAAGGCTTTTGGTGGATAAAATTTACGATTGATCTCGAACACGAATTTGCCTGGCATACAGTTCAGGAATTAGGACACGTTATAAATTATATCTCGGTAAATGAAAGACTTCCCGCGACATTTTACCCCGTTTCACCTCCGCCATATATGAATGGCGGTCCTTATGAATTTCTTTCTTGGGTAATCGAAAATACTGATAAAGACTTCCGTCCCGGAGCTTTAACAAAATGGTTGGAAGGAAGGTTGCCTCGTCCCGTTGATGATTTAGAGCAATGGGGAGATACAGATTGAGCAGATATTAAGCGGTTAAATAAACGCGACTTAATATTTTATGTCGCCATTTTCAACGGCTTTATTGATTTTTAATTTTGCCACACGGTTCGCACCGTGGGCTACACATATGCCGTCGGTTTCTCCGACTCAATAAATAAGACAGGAATATAAAAAATGAAACTGATTCTTACATTGATAACATTGATCCTGGTGTTTTCGCATTCGCTGATCGCTCAAAATGATTTTGCCGGAAAAATAGACCGGAATATCGAGAATGAACTCAAAAACCAGAGCATTCCGGGTGTTTCGGTCGCCGTCATTAAAGACGGCCAGCCTTTGTATGTCAAAGGCTACGGTCTGGCCAATGTCGAGCATCAAGTTCCCGTCAAACCCGCAACGATCTTTCAGTCCGGCTCAATCGGCAAACAGTTTACGGCAACGGCGATCATGATCCTCGCGGAAGAAGGCAAACTCGCTCTGGACGATAAGATCACGAAGTATTTTCCCGACGCTCCCGATTCCTGGAAAGACATCACCGTCCGCCATCTGCTCACGCACACATCCGGGATGGGTGATTACCCGGATGATTTCGATTACCGGCGGGATTATACGGAAGAAGATTTTTTGAAAATTATCAAAGCTTCGCCGCTTAAGTTCGCTCCCGGCGACAGATGGGAATACAGCAATTTCGGTTACGTTACGCTCGGCATTCTGATCGGAAAGATTACCGGCAAACATTACGGCGAATTTTTGAAGGAAAGAGTTTTCACGCCGCTCGGAATGACGACCGCTCGCGTTATCAGCGAAGCGGATATCGTCGCAAACCGGGCGAGCGGTTATCGTTTGCAAAGGGGCGAACTAAAAAATCAGCGATGGGTTTCGCCGTCGCTCAACACGACCGCCGACGGTGCCCTTTATCTGACCGCCCTGGACCTCGCCAAATGGGAAGCGGGTTTGAATTCGGAAAAAATCCTCAAAAAAACGAGTCTCGATCAGATGTGGACCCCCTTCAAACTCAACGACGGCAAAAACACGCATTACGGTTTCGGCTGGGAAATTCAGCAGATCGGCGATCATACACTGATTTCCCACGGCGGTTCGTGGCAGGGTTTCAAATCATTTATCATCCGTTTTCCGAAGGACAAATTAACGATCGCCGTTCTCGCCAACCTCGCTCAGGCCAATCCGAATATACTCACGCGGGCGGTCGCTTCCGCTTTTTATCCCGAATTTTCTATCAAATATAAACCCCTCAAAGACCTCGACGAAGAACTGACGGCGAAAACGAAAAGAGTTCTTTTTCAAATTTCCGAAAATAAAGCCGAAGCCGAAGCATTTACCGCCGAAGCCCAAAAAACATTTTTGCCCGATAGATCAAAGCCGATCGGCGAAAAATTAAATATGTTCGGACTGCCGATCGCGGCGATCTACGAGTCACAGCTGATCGAACGGGAGGAAACGGATGAATCCGTTATATCCCGGTATTCTCTGACCGAATTGACGAAAGACCTGGTCGTTGAAGTGAAATCCGCAAAGGATAAAAAGATCGCCGACGTGCGGATAATTGATATGAATGTGATTACGAACATCGGGAGTTATAAGTAAAAAACTGTTTGCATTCTCAGAATTAAACGGCGTTTATATAACAGTTCCCCGAAGCTAAACTCATTTGCCGGTCGGAACGGACTTGTTTTATTGCCGTTTCTTAATCAGACAGCCCGGCGAAACGAACTTTCCGGTTTTGCCTGAGGATTTATATCCCGAGATTCTTGCCATCGGGTCTTTGAGGGTGTAACATTTTCAGTAATTATTTTTTATAGAAATTGTCGTTTGAACACATAAACAGCATTTTCCCGAAAAATATCTTACCTTTTCCTAAGTTTTTAGGAAGCGTTTCTTTTTTTCAAATCAGGAGATAATAAAATGAAGAAGTCCTTAATTGTTATTTCGGCATTAATCGTTACCATTGCGTCTCTGTCAATGGCGGTTTGGTATTTTAATAAACAGGCGGTCGCCAATAAAGATGCTCCGGTTGAAATCGGTGATCCGGACATACCGGCGAGTTTAAAAAATGCAAAAAATCAAATCGGCAGAGAGGAGTTTTTGCTCGCCCGTTCCGAAGGGATCGCCCTCAAACGCGGTCTCGCCAAAGATCAACCGTTTGATCCGAGTCTGCGTCCAAAAGCGATCGAAAAAATGGAGGAACAGGAAGAAACGGTCCGCCGAATGCCGGAGTCCTCCCTTAAAGATAATCTGATGCTGAATTGGACGGCGATCGGTCCGGCGCCGATCCCGAACGGACAAACTTCGCCCTCCGTTCCCGTGTCGGGGCGAACAACGGCGATCGCCATTCATCCGACCAATCCCGATATCGTCTATGTCGGCACCGCTCAGGGCGGTGTCTATCGAACGACCGACGGCGGCACGAACTGGACTCCGATCATGGATTCCGCCCAATCGTTAGCCATCGGAGCGATCGGTATCTCGCCGTCTTCACCCGAGACGGTTTATGTCGGAACGGGCGAACCCAATTTTTCGGCCGACAGCTTTTTCGGTGCCGGACTCTACCGGATCGAAAATGCCAGTACGACGGCGACCTTACACGGCCCGTTCGGAACCGCTCAATTTAACGGGCGGTCAATCAGTGAGATCATTGTTCATCCGACTATTCCGGGAACGATATTTTTATCAACAACCTCCGGTGTAGGCGGTTTCAGAGCGATAATTCCGGCCGGTTTACCGGCGAGAGGTGTTTTTCGCTCGACCAATGCAACCACCGGTTCTCCGACCTTTACAAAAGACGGCTTAACCTCAGGCGGCCCCAGCGATCATAATGTTCGCGATCTGGCTATTGACCCGACCGATCCCAATATTTTAATCATTACATCTACCGCTTTTGGTGTTGTCCGCTTTACAAATGCTTTAACTACTTTTGGAGTGGGGGTTTCTCAACCATGCGGGGCAACCTGCGGAGGCGGGCCTTTAGAGGTAACTTCGCAACGTTCGGGAGCGGCCACCGCCGCGACATTTTACGTGATTAGCGGTATCGGCAATGGAAGAGTTATTCGTTCGACCGACGGCGGCGTAACCTGGACGACCCAAATAACCAACGGCTTTTGCGGCGGCCAATGTGCTTATAATATGGCGGTCGCGGTTGACCCGACAAATCCGGATAATGTCTATATCGGCGGGCAGGCCGCTTCTCAGGGGTTGATCTCCGCCCGCTCCACCAACGGCGGCACATCATTTACGACCGTCAATAATAATTTACACGCCGATACACACGCCATCGAGGTCGCTCCGTCAAACCCGGCAATTGTCTGGACGGGAAATGACGGCGGTATCTTTAAGTCAACCGATAGCGGACAAAGCTATACCTCGATGAACAACTCGCAGTTTAGTGCGACACAATTTATGAGCATCGACGTTCATCCGACCGATCCCAATTTCTCTTTGGGCGGAACGCAGGATAACGGGACGAACTTTTATCAGCCGGCCGGAACCTGGACGCGGGCCGATTTTGGTGACGGCGGGTTTGCGTTAATTGACCAGAATGCACCCGACAACATCAATGTCAGGATGTATCACACCTATTTTAATGTGACAAGTTTACAGGGTTACGGAACGGTCGCTTCGACGGCTTCGGCTTCCGACGGTCTCTGGGCGTTCCGCGGTTGTCAGAGTGCCGGAACGACCGTCAACGGTATTACCTGCAACGGCAGTGTCAATTTCTATGCTCCGATGGAACGCGGTCCCGGCAATCCGAACACGATCTATTACGGTTCGGACCGGCTTTACCGTTCGACCGATGCAGGTGTAAATCACACGGTCGTCAGCCAAAATCCGATCGCGGCGGGTGTTCCGATCAGTTCGATCGGTATCTCGCCGCAGAACGATAATGTCAGAATCGTCGGTTTGAATGGCGGTCAGCTTTTCGGAACCAGCACGGGTGCCAATCCGTTGGTCGATCTCGATCCGACCAACGCTGTTCCCGATGTGGTGATCAACCGTACGTTTATTGATCCGACCAATGCCGATACGGCATACGTCGGGCTTTCGGCTTTCGGCATTACGACTTTGTATCGAACAACCAATTTGAGCAGTCTGGCAAGCAATCTCGCCCCGACCTGGACGGCGATTCCCGGAACGGGAGCCAACACTCTCCCGCAAATTCCCCTCAATGCCATCGCCGTTGATCCCTTAAATTCGAACATCATCTATGTCGGCACCGACATCGGGGTATATGCTTCGGGCGACGGCGGAACAAATTGGTTTCCGTTCGGAACCGGACTACCGAGAGTTGCCGTGTTCGGAATGAAACTGACCACCGCAACTCCGCGGATGCTCCGCATCGCCACGCACGGACGCGGAATGTATCAGATTCAGGCACTCTCGCCGACAGCGGCCAACGCGACGATTCAAGGCCGCGTGCTCAATTCGCTCGGCCGCGGAATTTCGAGAGCGTTCGTCAGCATCACCGACGGACAGGGACAGACGAGAACGGCCGTTTCAAATATGTTCGGTTACTTCAAGTTTGAAAATCTGCAAACGGGCGATTCCTACACGCTCACGGCCAATCATAAGCAGTATCAGTTCCCGACTCGGGTGATTGATCTCGATGATGATATAGACGATCTGGTCATTACCGCATCGAATTAAATGATCCGGTTGAAGGATTGGAAAAAAAAGCGGTACCGGTTAAACCCGGCACCGCTTCTTTTTTGACTTTATACGGTTTATGGCCGCCATTTCAAAATAAGTTAATTTACTCATCCGAACCAAAACTATTTGGTTTTACTCTTTTGAGCATTACCTCTTTATTTGTGTAATCAATGCTGAAAACAAAATTTTGCAGAAATTTGTTGCCGATATTTCCCATTCTGGTTTGGTTTGTATTTTTCACGGAGGCGATGGTTATTTCCTGATCTTCAAAATCGTTTGAGCCGAGTTTGACGAGTTCGACTTTCGAGTCAAACACCGTATCTTTGCCCTGAGCCCCGATAATGGTTACTTCTTTTTTGTCTTTATCGGGAAAATCTGTAAGCTTCAATTTGCCGAGATTGTGCGAGAAAATTTCGATGCTCAAACTCGACCCCGTATCAATCGAGGCGATAAATTTCTGTCCGTTTATCTTCAAACCACGCACGGTCGGGATGATGTCGGAGTCTTCGAAAGTAAATTTTTCAAGATAAACCAGCGATCCCGCTAAAGTTTTATTGAGTGCTTGGCGATCCTCAAAAAATTCGACCGTTTTATTTTGATAATCGATCTGCAAAATCTTGTCTTTGAGCAAACTGTAGCCCAAAATTCCATGAAGTTCCATCCCGAGCGGTTTGCTGAGATGTTTGATAAACGGCGAGGCCATCGCATCAATATCGCCAAAGTTTTGATTGTTTATCGTTAAGTTTTTGATCTTGGCCGGAAAAATTTTCCGTGTTTCGTTTCCTCGTCCGGCGACATTGACGGCGTTTTCCTCGTCAATCGGAAGTCCGAGTTCTTTGGCAAGTTCAAAATCAATCGCCGAAGGTATCACCCCGGTATCGAGCAACATATTATATTCGCCTCGGCCGTTGATGGAAACCGCTAAAACAATCTGATTTTTGACAAACTTAAAGGCAATTTTGTTCGATGCCGTATTTTTGAAATCATTATTTGCCGACTCCGCCAAAGCAAACATACTGCCAAACAGAACCACTAAAAAAACAGCCGGAATCTTTTTGAAACTCTTCATCATAAAACCTCCCGTTAAAATTATGAATTTCCTTATCTTTCATAATTAAAACACCCCGAAGCCTGAGATTATGACAAAAAAGCCGCTTTTCGCGGATCAAAAATTCTATCTTTTTAGTTCCGCTTCCGCCGCGATATAGCCGAAACTCGACCATTGATTTCCCTTCACAATTTGGCGGAAAATCGTTTCGGCTTTTTCGCGTTCGCCGTTGATCAAAAACCAGTTTCCCAAACCGTAGCCGACGGAGGCATCGTTCAGATCGTCCGCACTTGAGCCGATCTTATTCAAAAGGTCTTCGGCTTTTATCTTTCCCTGATAGACCTTCAGTAATTTGTAATAGCTTTCGTTTTCGATGATGTCGAGATCGTCCGTGATCGGCTCTAAAACCTTTGCGGCCTCTGAAGTTTTCCCCGAACGCCGCAGTGTTACATAAAGCCAGTTGGTCGTGGCGACGAGCATATCCGGATTTTTGGAAACCTTGAGACAGTTTTTGTAGGCCTTGAGAGCATTTTTGAAATCGCCTTTGAGGTAATAGG